>JBQCEJ010000239.1:0-9333 GCA_051960355.1 Verrucomicrobiota bacterium
TTGTCGTCGGCGACGAGATGCAGTTGCCGCCAACCACCTTCTTTGCCAGCGCGAAAACGGACGACGAAAGCGTCATCGTCGAAGAGGAAGGCGAACGGATTGAAGTGGATCTCGATTCAGACAGCTTCCTGACGCAATCCGCGCAGAATCTACCGTCCACGCTGCTGGCCTGGCATTATCGCAGCCGTTACGAAGCGCTTATTAGCTTTTCCAACTCGGCGTTTTACAGTGGCAACCTTTACACCATTCCCGATCGACGGCGCGCAATTGCGGATCGCCCCGAGTTAATCGTCACTGCCACTGAACAAGGTGGAACAAATGTGGACGCCTTGCTCGCGCGCAGCATCAGCTTTCACTTCATGGAGAACGGTCTTTATGAAGATCGCCGCAACCCGAACGAAGCCGCTTACATCGCCCAGATGGTGCGCGAGATCCTGAAGCGCGATACGAAACTCAGCATTGGCTTGGTGGCGTTCTCGGAAGCCCAGCAAGGCGAACTGGAAAGCGCGCTGAGCCGGTTGGCGGATGAGGACGCAGCTTTCGGCGCGCTTCTGGAATCCGAGTATGTGCGCGAGGAGAATGACGTGTTCTGCGGATTGTTCGTGAAGAATCTGGAGAACGTCCAAGGCGACGAGCGCGACATCATCATGATGAGCGTTTGCTACGGCCATGATGCGAACGGTCGAATGTTGATGAACTTCGGCCCGATCAATCAGCGTGGCGGCGAAAAGCGACTGAACGTCATCTTCTCTCGCGCCAAGCATCATATGGCCCTCGTGAGTTCGATCCGGCACCACGACATCACCAACGATTACAACGACGGCGCGAACAGCTTGAAGAATTTCCTGCACTACGCCGAAGCCGTCTCGAAAGGCGACGAAGTCACCGCCCGCAGGGTTTTGGAGAGTTTGAATCCGCTCAGCCGCAAGGCGCTGGCACCGTTGAGTAATGGCGACGCCGTAGTGGAGAGACTGGCGATGGCGCTGCGTGAGCGTGGCTACGAAGTCGATCTGAATGTCGGCCAGTCCAAATTCCGTTGCGATCTCGCCGTGCGCAGCAAGACCGACAGTCTGTATCAACTCGGCATCCTTGTGGATACGCACGGCCATTATGCCAATCCCAACCTGCTTGATCGCTACCTGATGCAGCCGTCGATTTTGAAAGCGTTCGGCTGGCGTTTTGCGCTGGTGCTGACCAAGGATTGGTATCACAGCCCGGAAGACGTGCTGCTCCGGCTCGAAAAACTCTTGCGAGGCCTGGAGGTGGAAACTGAGTCTGAGCCTGAGGAAGAAGCAGTCACCGTAGAAGCCAATAGCGGAGCTGCACCCACTACACCAGTTGAGACCGCTCGCGTCGCTTCCCAGCCGTCGCCAGCGACTGGAACTCCGCCCGCCGCCACGTCGGCAACGCCGAGCGCGGTTCGTTACTTCGAATTCATTGGTGGCGCGTCAAAGAAGTTCTGGGAGATTTCACTCTCAGGAAATTCCTTCACGGTGCGCTTTGGTCGCCTGGGCACAGCCGGCCAATCGCAGACCAAAACCTTTGCCGATAAAGCAAAAGCGACCCGGGAGGCAGAGAGTTTGATCGCGGAGAAGGTGAAGAAGGGCTATCGGGAAAAGCAGAGTTGCGGGGATTGATTAATGCGAGTGGAGACAGACGTCGCGGCCGGCTGACACACTGCGAAGACTCCTTGTAGAGTTTCTATGCATTTATAAGCGCTGAGGTGGGTTCAGGATGCCTCGCCCCTCAGTGGATCAAGTTGATCGTGTAAGGTTCCTGGCGTAAGAAATCGGCGAAGTCTGGCGAGATACGTTGAACTACAGGATCGAAGGGATAGATGTTGTCATCGGCTGCCCGAAGGGCATTACGGGGAAAGAGATCAAACACGAGCAAGCCGGGCTTGACGTCGTAATACGCTCCATCGGTCAGCTTTTCGTACCCTTTTGCCAGCATCATTTCGTCCAGCGCCATCTGCGTGGGATGGTCGCCTTTGATAGCCGGCTGCGAAATCACAATCACGGGCTGGCCGCCTTTCAAAACTACGCGCTCCAAACGGATGTCATCGCCAAAAATCTGGTTCTGCAAATCCAGCCGGTCGAGATACTCGGATGGAGTTGCGCCTCGGACGTGTGATCCCAAAGCGATGCCGTAGCCCAACTGGCGTTCCAACAGGGTGGCTTTGAAGTAACGCCTTTTAACACGGTGAAAATAAACCTGGTGTTCGCCACCGCGCCCGAATTCCGGCGGCAACCGACCGCCTAGCTTCTGGTTTTCTTTAGCCCACTGGATGAGCCGCCGTTGCTCGATTTCAACACGCTTTGTGCGAGTGGCGTAATCGGCGTCGTGGTCTGGAGCTGGCGGACCGCCTCCACGCGTGAAGTCAGCGGATGACTTAAGCGGCCTTGAAGCGTCGGCCATGCCTTTTGTTCCTTTATCGTTTGGCGTTGCATTTGTGCTGATACAAGGTAGCAAACCGGGTGACTTTTGCGAGTGCTATTTACCGAAAAAGCCTGAAATACCGGGCGAAAAAGCGAGCCCGCGATGTGTGGTTTATCATCAATTCCGGCCGATTGGCTGATTCAAATGAGGCAAACAGTTGTCAACGACGAAGTGCCTCCAGACAAAATAGCGCCAGACTTGCCGTCCCGGACGGTTCTGAGTAAACCAAACGCCAACATGACTCCAAAGGAACTGGAGCACACCATTCGCTCGCTGCTGAAGCAGCCGACGGCGAATACCGAATTGCGTGAGCGATTGGAGAAGCTTGCCGCCGCCGAAATTTCCTTTTCGGAATTCACCTGATTGTTTGGCCCCGAGATGTATCGTCGCAACCGGATTCTGTTTCGCCCGTTCCTCCTCTCTCGTTTCAGCACTTACATGGTTCTGCCGAAATTTCGATCGGAACAAATCAATTGGAAAGGTGAGAACCGAGGCTGCGCAGGTGATCACGTTGTTGGCCTTGTCGGACAGCGGCGTTCCGACATTCGATGAGCAACCGTCTGGCTACAAAAAGGAATACGCAACCAGACACTGAGTATAAGACTCAGACAACCGGTCGCGACGCGATCAACACCATATTGGTTGGCGGCCACTCCAGTTGGTTGCCATCCGCGCTTTTCAATTTCACCCGGTCGCGATAGCGGTGCTCGATGATCCATGGGTTCGCGTAGCAGCGAGAACCGAGTTCCGGTTGATTCGGATTCTCTAGTACCTGAAAACCGATCACGGCGAGAACGGCTTTCCATTTTGGGAAGCTCCAGAAGCAAAATTCCTCGTTCATCTCGGATGACCAATTGTCGGTGTAATCCTTCTTCGACAGAAACTCCGCAGCTTGCCGGTACGTGAGTTGAAATTCAGCCTGTCCATCAATCTGCACCTCGCTAAACGTGAAGTGGCGTCGTCCACCGAGAAAATCCTTCGCGAACAAATGAAATCGGCTGCGCGATGAAAGAGTCTCCAGCCAGTTTGCTTCGCGACTGCGATGCGAATCAAGTGCGTCTGGCGAGAGGTCCTTTCCATCGTCGCAGTTGCACCAAAGCAGCACAGGCGTCTCACCGTTTTCAGGTCCAACGACATCGCGAATAATCAGCCTCCCGCCGGGTCGAAGTTGCCGAAACTTTTCCGTTAGATAAGCGCGAACGGATTTCTTGCCTTCACCGTAACTCCAGATTTCGTGAAGCGTGCTGTTGCAGAGTGTTGTGTCGATGGAGTTCGGCTCGAAGATTCTGTCGAACAGATTGCGATGGAAGAAATGAACGTAAGCGCCGCCGAACTCGCCAGCACGCTGGCGTTCGTGAAATCGTCCGGCGAATTCTGCGGATAGATCTATGCCGAACAAATCCGAGTCGGGAAAGTCGCGGCTGATCTCGGCAAGCAATGCGCCGTCGGCACAACCTTCATCCATAATGCGACCGGGTTTGATGCCCTCGTGGATGTCGAGATATTTCAGCCGGATGATTTCATTCATGCCACGCGCGTAAGTGCTGTAATTGCGTGTGGCGGTCAGGCTACCCTCCTGGTTGGTGAGCGGGTCTTGATACTGTCGCGCGATGCGTTGCGGAACTTCCGGCAAATCTTCGAACAGGCTGAAATGACTCGCTGCCAAATGAGTCTTTGCGATTGGTCCGTTCCGCCAGTCGTTCCCACGCTCACCGATCTCGCGGACGATCTCGATGGGCGTGGCGGGTTTTGCCAAGGATTCGCCAGATTCCGCCGGCGCACGGCGAAACCGAGCGACTGATAGAGGCGCGTCACTTCCGGGGTCGAGCAGAGCACAACGCAATTCCCTGGCGTGAGCTTAACGGCGTGTTCGGTCTGATAGGCGATTTCCTTGATCGTGAACTCAGCAAAATTCTCCGTGTGTCCGTAGTGCGGAATGCCAATCACTCGAAATCGGAACTGTAGCCGCACCCGCAATTCACGCGCGAAGCGGTCCACACCCATTGCACGCACGTGAAACGGAACCGGATTGAACCTGGAGTTCTCCTGGTTCGCCGACGTGATGGCGAAGATGATTTCAGAGGGCGGCCCGTTCAACTCGCTTCGTCCAGCGATGAAGCCCGGCAGATGGCTCGGCGTGGTTGTGAGGATGCGTTGAAGATACGCCTCTTGAAAGCGCGTGTTGACCAGATGCCGTCCGGGGAAGAGGAGGTAGCTCATGTGTGTCCGTATTTCGGTTTGGAGAGACCGTCCCCGCGCCATTTCAGCTTCTCGCTGAGAACGTCGTAGTAGTTAATTTCCGGCAGGAATGCGATCGGAACCGAATCTGGAGAGATTTGGACTCGAATTACACTCTCCGGTGTGGCTCGGGCCATTGTCATTCCATCCACCTGAACGATGCCGGGACCAGAGGATGCATCGAGTTTCATTTCCACCTTCTCGGTTGAATTGACGACGACGGAACGGTTCGCCAGAGATTGCGGGCAAATCGGCGTGATGGTGAGCACGTTGCACTCGGGGCTGATGATCGGCCCGCCAGCGGCAAGCGAATACGCGGTAGAACCTGTCGGAGTCGCCACAATCAAACCATCGCAACGATACTGGGTCAACCGGCGCTCACCGACTCGCGCTGAAATGTTGACAGGTGGGGGTTGTCACCCCGCACAATCAGCGCATCGTTCAACGCCCATCCGGTGACCGGCTTCTTCTTGCCGTGGATTTCAAGCGCCAGCGCCGTTCGCTCGCTGATGACGAAGTCCGAATCAAGAACGCGCCGCATCTCCTGCCGGACGCGATTTCCAGGAATGGAAGTGATGAAGCCGAGATAGCCTATGTTGATCCCAAGAATTGGAACGCCAGAACCGCGAAAGCGATGAGCCGCTTGAAGCAAAGTCCCGTCGCCGCCGCAGGCGATTACGAGATCAGGCTTCAGATTGCGTAAGTCAGCCAGGCGGCGATACAGGTTGCGTTGCGGTGGAAGCGTTTCAATCCACTGCTGCGCGACACGTTCCCGGTCGAGAACCGCTTTAAGCGCAGCGGCGGTTTGCTTTGCGTGGCCTTTGGTTTGATTGATGAGTATGACGACCTTGCTGATTTTCATCGGATTGAAATTTCGGACGCCAAGCGGAGTCTTTGAACAGTTCCTGAATCAAACCTAGTGCTTCGCGCAGTCGCTCGTCGTGCGAGCCGCGCAGGAGTTTCCACGGAACTGGTTGCCGCGCGAGCGCCTGTTCGAACCACGTATGCATCTCATGCCGGATGTGCTCGCCATCGCGCAGTCCGTCCTGAACGAAGGGAATCTCGTCGCCGGTCAAAAGATACAAATCGCAGGGACCAGCGGCCGCGATCCGTTCCACGTCAGGGCTATATGTGCCCATGTATCGCCGATGCCAGAGCACCGTGGCGAACGCGTTGGTGTCACAGATCAACACCCGGTTCGCACTGCGAGCCGCTGCATTCTCACGTCGTGATTGTTCTGCGGCAATCAGCGTAAACTCGTCTGAGCGCCAGTTCGGATCGTTCCGGGCCACCTTCAATTCCGAATACTCGCGCCCATATTCCTCGACCCAGTTGGTTTGAAGTTTGTCGGCTAAAGCTTTCGCGAGCGTCGTCGTGCCAGTGGATTCCGCCCCGAGAACACAGATGCGTTTGGTGAACCAGCCGCGAACCGGTGGCTCAATGAAATCCCAGTTGGCGAAGGGATCGCCACGCACGGCTGTGCCCGAGATGCTCACGCGTGAGCGGGAGCGATCCACCGAAACATGCTTTGATCCCATCAGTTCGGCATACCGATCCCCATAATCCTCCGAGGTGAACACCGCGTCCGGCGCGTGGCCCAGCCAACGGATGGTGTTTTCGGCCCATACCTTCGAATTATTCTCGTCGTAGCGATCATCGATCACCATGACTTTGGCTTCCGAATGCATTTCGCGCAGCCATTCGCCGCGCAGTTCACCCGGAATCGTGTCGGTCGGCTTCGCACAGACGATTACGACCGTGCGGTCCGATTGCTCGGTGGCAGTGTCGATGAGCAGCTTGTGCCCGTGATGGGGTGGATAGAATTTGCCGATGACCAAGCCAAGTCCATGCTTCATGGCGCACCAACTTCCTTCCTCAGATTGCGTGACCATTCCCGAACACCGATCAGGCACATTGAGAGAAACGCCGCGTAGAGAACCCCTGTCAGTGGGAGGTCGCGACTGAAGTAGAGCGGAATGTAGATCACGTCCGCAGCAATCCAAAACCACCAGTTCTCAAACCGCTTCCGGCACAGTAAATACTGAGCGGCGAGGCTTAACACCGTCGTCAAAGCATCCCAAAACGGAGCGGCGCCATTGACCTTTACCAGAATTTCATGCACGCCCCATGTGCAAAGAGGAATCGTTCCACTCAGGAGCATCCACTCTGTCTTCGTCGTGCGAGTGATCTTCAGCGCAGTATGGTCCTTTCCGCCGAAGCTCCAATTCAGCCAGCCATACAGTCCCAGTCCGAGATAAACAATCTGCAGCCCCATGTCGGCATAAAGCCGGCCACGCAGGAAGAGAACGAAGAAGAAGAGATTGTTCGCCAAACCGACTGGCCAGTTCCACATATGTTCCCGAACGACCAGCCACACGCAGATGCCACCAGTGACGAAGCCCCATGCCTCGGCGACGCCGATCGACCACCAATTCAGGTACGAAGCGGCAAGCACGAACGTGGAGGCGAGGAGCATCACCGAAATTTCCAAAGGCTTTAATCCCAACCAGAACGTCTCACCGCGCTTGAGCGGTTCAACTGTCGGCACGGTGGTTGTCGGACTCGATTCCACGGGCCGCAGGCTAACAGAACCGCCTGTGGGTTTCAGCTTTTCCCTGGCAGTCAGATTCTGAATATCGGCCCTTGACATGGTGTCGTGGTAACACTATCACCAGAAGGTGTAAAGCAAACACTTAGAAATGAGCGAAGACGTTACCATCCTGGAATACAGTGTAGCGAAGGAAACGAGATGAATCTCCGGACGGAACCATATTTGAAACAGTTGGAACGCTGGCCCGTAATCGGACAACACGTCCTCGCGCAATTCGACGCGGAGAGTGTCATTGTTTACCAAGCATATCGGCCTGCAATTGGACTTTATGCGGTCGAAAACCAACGATTCGGAGGCGAATTCAGTTTCAGCCGCATGAGCTGGATTAAACCCAATTTTCTCTGGATGATGTATCGCTCTGGCTGGGGAACCAAAGAGGGCCAGGAAATGATTCTGGCAGTTCGGCTACGAAGAACGGGTTTCGATCGCATTCTCAAAACGGCGGTCCATTCCAGCTTTCAGCCTAAAGCATACGGCTCTGTTGAGCGGTGGAAGGCGCAACTTGCTGAATCGCCAGTTCGCCTCCAGTGGGATCCCGATCATGATCCGCGAGGTGCCAAACAGGAACGCCGAGCAATACAGCTTGGCCTTGCTGGTGAAATCCTACGCAAATACGCCAACGATTGGATTATCCGTATTGAGGATGTTAGTGCTTTCGTCTCCGAACAACGGCTCCATGTGGAGTCGGATGGTTTCAAAGACCTGCTCACGTCGCGAGAAGAGGTTTACCCAGTAGCCGATTTCCACACAGCGGAACACCTCGGAATCAGTCCGAACTAGACTCAAATAGCCTATGTCACAAACCTACAAATACCCTCGCGCCGCTCTGACGGTGGACTGCGTCGTCTTCGGCTTCGATGAAAGCGAACTGAAGGTGCTGCTGATCCAGCGTGCCCTCGATCCATTCAAGGGCAAGTGGGCACTGCCGGGCGGCTTCGTTCGCGTGGATGAACCTTTGGATGACGCGGCGCGGCGCGAACTGGAGGAGGAAGCCGGTCTCAAGGAGGTTTTTCTTGAGCAGCTTTACACCTTTGGCGCGGTAAACCGTGACCCTCGTGAACGCGTTGTGAGCGTGGCCTATTACGCGTTGGTCAAGCTGGCAGCCCATGAAACGAAAGCCGCGACAGACGCCGCGGATGCCAAGTGGTTTCCGATTTCGCAACTTCCTAAGCTGGCATTCGATCACGGAGATATTTTTGAAACGGCGCTTGCTCGGCTCAAAGGCAAGGTTCGCTACCAACCGATCGGCTTCGAGTTGCTGCCGCCCAAGTTCACACTTTCGCAACTCCAGCACCTCTACGAAGCGGTGCTCGGAACGGAGTTGGACAAGCGCAACTTCCGCAAGAAGGTCCTGGGTTTCGACCTGCTCGTGCCGCTCAAGGAAACGCAGATGGTTGGTCGCCATCGCCCGGCACAGTTGTTCCGCTTCGATGTGGACAAATACGAGAAGCTTAAGAAGCGCGGATTCAATTTTGAGCTATGACACGGTTTTGATTCGAGCAACACAGAAACGAAAGGCACATTATGTTCGGCATCAAGTTCATCAAGGTTCAGCCCACCACCTACCTGCTGCAATATCGCGGCGGCAAGATCGTCCGCGAAGGACTGGGGCTCTCCTTTTTCTACTATGCGCCGACGACCTCGCTCGTGGCTGTACCAGTGGCGAGCACCGATGTGCCGTTCATTTTTCAGGAAACGACGGCCGACTTTCAAACCGTCACCGTTCAAGGCCAAGTCACCTATCGTGTGGGTGAGCCAAAGCGTTTGGCTGCGCTCCTCAACTTCACGCTCGAGCGCGATGGCGAAACATATGCATCGGAAGATCCGGAGAAACTCCCTGAGCGCGTCATCCACGTGATCAACGTGCTCGCACGGGCGGAACTTCAGAAGCTGCCGCTACGCGAAGCGATTCGTGCTTCGGATGAATTGGTTAAAGCCGTGAAAGCCGGATTGGTCGCATCGGAAGAAATCACTTCGCTCGGATTGGAGGTGCTCGGGCTTTCGATTCTGGCCATCAAGCCCACGCCGGAAACCGCGCGTGCGCT
>JBQCEJ010000240.1:0-9539 GCA_051960355.1 Verrucomicrobiota bacterium
CTTCGCGAAAGGCGAATTCCAGTCCGGTGGTGGAGACGAGCACTTCGGCGGTGGTCAGCACCACGTAGGGGACGACTTGCCAAAACACACTGATCTCCATGCCCGCTTCCAGACGGGATTGGAGCAGGGCCACCACGACATACGACAGCGAGGCCAGCACCATTCCAAAGGACATCCGCCGCAACGGTGTCGCGAGTTTTCCCAGGCGCGGATACACCCACCAGGTCAGCACAGGAACGAGAATCATGACCAGCGCCGGGTTGGCGGATTGCATTTGTTCAGCGCCGATTTCCAACCCGAACAGGCTGAAGGATTTCATCTTCAAACCTTGGAGCACCCAGGTGGAATTCGTTTGATCGAAGAGCGACCAGAAGACCGGAATCAACGCGAAGATAAAAAGAATGGGGCTGACCGAACTGGCCGCCGCGATTTCGCGCTCACTGTATCGGCTGCGCGCGCCCGCCCAGAATTTCTGCGGCAGTTCCGAGCGGCCCAGAAGACTGATAACCACGACCATGAAATACCAGACCGCCACGGCAATCAGGCCGGCTATGCCAATGGCGCGCACCGCAGGCGTGATGTTTTGTTTCAGCGCCACAAACGCCATGGCGATCATGGCCAGCAGTGGAATTCCCAGCGTCGTCAGGAGGTTGAGCAAAGGCGCGAGGCCCGGTTGCTGGCGATACGCGGTCAGGAACAGCGGAATGAACCCGGCTGTTTTGGTTTCGCGCGAAGCCGGCACGCGAACGTAGTGCTTGGTTCCCAGCCAAAAGATGAACGTAGCGATCGCCATCAGGATTCCCGGAACACCGAACGCGAGGCTGTAGCCGTGGCGATCTTTGATCCAGGGAATCACCAGAAACGAAAAGAACGAGCCGAAGTTGATCGCCCAGTAGAACGCGCCGTAAGCCTTTTGCAAGAGGTGCGACTGCTCGGGCTTGAATTGATCTCCCATAAACGCCGACACGCAAGGCTTGATGCCGCCGGAACCGAAGGCGATCAGTCCCAAACCGATGAACAGGCAGAGCAGCTTTCCATCGACGGTCCCCACGAAATCGCTGCACGCCAAAACGCCATGCCCGGCGCAGTAGAACAGAGAAACCCAAAGGATCGTGTGATAACGCCCGATCAGCCGATCCGAGAGCCACGCACCCAGCAACGGCGTGAAATAATTCGCGAATACAAACGTGTGAATGATGCTGGTCGCCGAATCGGCGCTTTGGCCCAAACCCCGGCCGGCTTCACCGGCGATGTAACCAGCGAGAATGCTGCGCATCCCGTAGTAGCTGAAGCGTTCGCAGGCTTCGTTCCCGACGATGTATTTGATCTGTGCCGGCCAGCGATTGGTAGCGTCGGGTCGGTGTTCCATATTATTCCGCCAGGACCTTTTCCGCTTCGGCGATCGTGGTGCAGGTGGCGATCGGAATATTTCGGGGATAATGAAAGCGCGACATGATGGTCAACCCGATGTCCTTCTGCGGATCAGGAATGATGCGCACGATCTTGGAAACGCCAGCCTCGTTGCACAGCTGCATGGAGCGCTTGAGATGCGGAACGCAGCCCAGATCCATTGATTCCAAACCAGTCAGATCCGTGATCAACCGAAAGCCGACCGGCAAATCACCCAACCGCTCTTTCACGATTTCGGTGCAGGCCTTGGCCTCATGGGGTTCGACTCGCTTGGAATAAGCGACTCGCAACAGCTTTCGGGATTTGTCGAATTGCACTTCAAACATGGGCCGATCACCTGCCTCTGGGCGCTGGGCCAATTCCGATTTGCTGGAGGAACGGTTGCAGCGAACGCGGACGTCCGAGAAATTTCTCGATGGAAATATTCACGTCGCGCGAATCACCGGGTTCGTAGATTTCGTGGCGCAAGCGCATCCCGACGTTCTTGTCGAAATAGCCGTCCGGAGCCTTTTCAAAAACCGTGGCCATGTCCGCCGCGATGGCGTCCGCCCACGCATAGCCGTAATAACCCGCGCCATAGCCAATGATGTGTCCGAAGTAAGCAACAAACGCCGTGTCCGGCACCATGGGGAGGAAAACTTCGCCCAGCTTTTGGTTCGAGAGCGGCAATGTTTGGTCGGCGTTCGTGCCGTGAATCTGCGTGTGCAAGGCCAGGTCCATAATGCCGAAGGCGAGTTGCCGGCGATAGCGCGTGCCTTCTGTGGCCAGCCGGGCTTCCTTGAGTTTGGCCAGAATTTCCACGGGTATCTTCTTGGAAGGATCGCGATAATCCGCAGCAAAACTGTCCAGCACCGACTTGTCCCAAACCCAGTTCTCCAGCATCTGTGAAGGTGCTTCGACAAAGTCGCGCGGCACGCTGGTGCCCGAGAAGCGAGAATAGTTGGCGCGCGTCAGGATCGAATGCATCGCGTGGCCGAATTCATGGAAAAGCGTTTCGACATCGCTGTGCGACAGCAATGACGGCCGGCCCGGCGCGGGCGCGGGGAAATTGCAGATGAGCGCAACTGTGGGGCGCTGATATTTTCCGTCGGGCAGCAGTTTGCCATCGATCAGACCGAACTGCGCGAAATGGTTGTATTTGCCCGAGCGCGGGAACATGTCGAGATAGAACATTCCGAGCGGTTCGCCGGTGGCGGCGTCGGAAACGGCATACAGCTGGAGATCGTTGACCCATTTGTAGGGCGCGTCGAGTGGCTCGAATTTAAGTCCGAAGATCCGTTGATAGATGGCGAACATGCCTTCCAGAACGTTTTGATAGGGGAAATAAACACGCAATTGTTCGGCATCGATGTTGTAGCGCTGCTTCTTGAGTTGATTGCTGAAATAACGCCAGTCCCAAATTTGAATCTCAGCCTTGGGGTTGCCGGTTTCGGCGACCTTGAGTTTGCGATATTCCTCCAGCTCAGATTCGAACTTGGACTGCAATCCGTCCTTCAATTTTTGCTCGAACTCGATTGCCGTGTCGGCGTTCTTCACCATTTTCACTTCGGTCGCGTAATCCGCCCAGCTCTTGTAGCCGAGCTTGCGGGCAATTTCGTCGCGCAGCGGAAGAATCTTCTCCAGCAACGGAATGTTCTCTTCGCGGGCCAGATTGTCATGTTCGACCAGGAAACGCTTGCGGGTCTCTTCGCGTTTGGCGTTGTCCATCAGGGCCAGGTATTGCCAGGTGACATTCGCCATGACGGTGTACTCGTCATCGCCGGTTTTGATCTGCTTCAGGAAATCATCGGGCACACCTTCCAGTTCGGCCTTGGTGAACTTCACCGCTTTGGTTGCCTTGGTGACGTTGTTTTCAAAATCGGTGCTCAACGCGGCCAATTCCTTGCGCAGACGTTCGACCTCGTCGCGCTCGGCTTTGGGCAACGCCAATCCGGCCCGGCGATAATCCCGCATGGTTTCAGAAAACAATTTGGCATCTTCGCCAGCCAGCTTGGGGTTGGTGTCGGCATACGCCTTGAGCGCGCGATAAACGTCCTCGCGATAATCCAGCCCAACCATCCACGCCTCCAGTTGCTTCAAGCCGTCCGTGGCGGCGTCGCGCATCGCGGCGTTCGTGCTGGTCTGCTCAATGACTGAAAGCCGGTTCGCCACGGCGCCGATCTGGAATCCAAGATCGTCGAGCGCGCGCACGGTGTTGCCGAAAATCACCTGGCGCGGAGTGAGCTGACCGATGCGATCCAGCGCGGCATTGCCCGCGGTAATGGTATTAGTGACGGTGGCCTGCAGTTCGTTGGTGGTGGTTTCAAACGACGGCAGGCTGACAACAGAATTGAATTGGGCGGCACGCTGTTCAAACGCCTGAAGCCGGTCAATCGGCGCGGCGTTGGTCGGAGTGGGCTGGGGTTTCATGTGGTTGCAGGCGGAGAGAACGAGAGCCGAGGCAAGGATTGAAAGATTTTTCAAACACATACTTTGTGCCAGCAAGCTACTTGCAAAGTCCGGGGTTTCAAGAGGAAATCCGGTTGCAGCAAGCCACTACGCCGACAATCGCGACGGCGGCTGCGCGATTAGTTTGCCCATTCGCTTGATCTTCCAATCGCGTTCGGGTTTCTTTCGCCCCTTGCCCGCGTTGCCATTTCTGACGAGAATAAAAAACGATCGTTTCCATGAAACATTTCAAAGCCATCGCCGCCATGTCCCTGAACCGCGTCATCGGCGCGGGCAACCAGATTCCGTGGCATTTGCCTGAGGATTTCAAGTGGTTCAAGCAGATGACCACCGGGCAAGTGATCGTGATGGGCCGAAAAACATTCGAGTCGATCGGACGCCCGTTGCCCAATCGCGAGACAATCGTTCTGAGCCGCTCGGCCTTTCAGCATCCGGGCGTCAAAACGCTCTCGGCGCTTGACCAGATCGATTTGGAAAACGAAGCGCGGCAGGTTTTCATCTGCGGCGGCGCACAGATTTATGAGCAGGCGCTTCCGCTGTGTTCGGATCTTTACCTGACGCTCGTCAAACGCGAAGTGGAAGGTGACGCGTTCTTCCCGAAATTCGAAGATCGCTTTGAACTGGCGGAAGAAATCCGCGACACGGCGGAGTTCAAGATTTTGCATTACCGACACCAAGCGCTATGAAAAATTCCCTGACATGCTTCGGCGTGGGCGACGGCTGGTCGTGTGCCGACCGCAATCACGCCTCGTTCCTCTATCGCCTGGGTCAGACTTCGATCCTCATCGATTGCGGTGAACCGGTCGATCGCACCCTCAAAGCCAGCGGGCTGAGCTACGATTCGGTCAATGCAATTTTTCTTTCCCATCTGCACTCGGATCAAATCGGCGGACTGTTCATGTTGATGCAAGGATTTTGGCTGGCCGGTCGGCGGAAGGAGTTGCCGTTGCACCTGCCGGGCGCGGCGATCAAGCCGTTGCGCGCGATGCTCGACGCCGCGATGCTGTTCTCCGAGTTGCTTCCTTTCAAGTTGAAGCTGCTGCCGATGAAGTCGGGCAAAAGCACCGCGGTGCAGAAGGTAAAAGTGACGCCTTTTCCCACCTCACACCTGGATGGATTCCGCGCGCGCTTTCGGAAAAAGTATTCCAACGATTTCGCCGCGTTTTGCTTTTTGATTGAAGCCGGAAAGCTCCGCATCGGGCACAGCGCCGATTTGGGCAAAACGAAAGATTTGGATCCGCTGCTGGCCCAACCGCTTGATTTGCTCGTCTGTGAACTTTCTCACTTTGAGCCGCAAGAGATGTTCGCCTATCTCTCGGGGCGGCAGATCGGGCAAATCGTTTTTGTTCACCTCAGCAGTGCGCAATGGGAAAACCTGGCGAAGCTCCGGCGGCTGGCGGCGAAGATGTTGCCGGGAAATCCGCACCGCTTCGCGCGTGACGGTGATTTGATCGAGCTGTAACCAGGTTCCTTCGTCGTTCCCACCCACTTCGCTCCGGCGACCGAGTTTGGACTTTGAACTTCGTTCGCCGAACTTTAGCCTGCGCGCGTGTCCAAAATGTTGAAAGCTTCCGGCTCAATGGCCATCGCGACTTTGACCAGCCGTCTGCTGGGGATGGTGCGCGAAATTGTCTATGCCCGGTTCATGGGCGTGGGCTGGGTTACGGATGCGTTCATGCTGGCGTTCACGATCCCCAACCTCTTCCGACGCCTCCTGGGCGAAGGCGCGCTCACGGCGGCGTTCATCCCCATTTTCAAGGAGAAGGAAAAGACGCACGGGGAAATCGAAATGTGGCGCGCTGCCAACGCGGTGATTTCCGGGCTCGTAATCGCGGCGTCGGTGGTCATCGCGCTTGCGTTGATTGGCATTACGATCGCCTTGAACGTGCATACGTTCGAGGGCGGAACGGAGCTGATGCTTCGGCTGCTGCGCGTGATGTTTCCCTACATGCTGCTGGTCTGCCTCGCGGCCGCTTTCATGGGCATGCTCAATGCCCGCGGTCATTTCTTCATTCCGGCGATGGGCGCCACGATGTTGAACGTCGTCATGATCGCATCCGTGCTGTGGCTGGCGCCCCGATTTGGCGTCGGCCTGCCGAATGATCGCAAGCTTCCGGTGCAGATTTTCGCCCTCGCCGTGGGCGTGTTGGCTGCGGGTGTGGCGCAGGCGGGCTTTCAATTGCCGACGCTGTGGCGCGACGGCTTCCGATACAAATGGGTTTCGCCGTGGGGCGATGAAACGGTTCAATGCGTCGTGCGTCGGATGATTCCTGGAACGATTGGCGTCGCCGCGTTTCAGATCAACGTGCTGATTGTGCAGGGACTGGCTTTCTGGGTGGGCTCGGGCATCGTCTCCTCGTTCGGTTATGCGGTGCGTCTGATGGAATTGCCGCAAGGCGTGTTTGGAATATCCCTGGCGACCTTTCTTCTGCCGACCTTGTCGGGCTTTGCGGCGGAGAAAAACTTCGCTGAATTTCGCGCCACTTTGAGGCACGGCGTTGCCTACCTGATCTTCGTCAACCTGCTGATGTCTGGGCTGCTGATTGCGCTGGCGGAACCAATCATTCGTCTGTTGTTTGAGCGCGGCAAATTTGATCACCATGCCACCTTGCAGGCCTCCTTTGCTTTGCAATGCCTGGCCGGCAGTCTCGTGGCTTATTCGCTGGTCAACGTCCTGGCGCGTGCTTTCTATGCGCTGGGTGATACGAAGACGCCCATGAAAATCAGCCTCGTTTGTCTCGCGCTGAATCTGGTCGTGGCCGTCTGTCTCGTAGGACGTTTGCGGCAGGGCGGTTTGGGTCTGGCCAACACGGCAAGTTCGGCGGTGAATGTGGTTTTGCTGCTCTACGCCCTGAAGAAAAAACTCGGCCGACTGGACATGAGTTCCCTGCGGTCGATGCTGTGGCCAATGACGATCGCAATCGCGGTGGCAATCGGACTGGCACTCTGGACGAGCGCCTTATGGGAAACGCGCGTCGGCGTTTTGGGTTTGCCGCGCAAACTCGGCGCGGTGTTTGTGCCGGGCGCGATCGCCGGGCTGGCTTATTGGATGATCGCTTTCGTGGCCAAAGTTCCGGCGGCCCGGGAAATCACGGGATTGCTGTCTCGGAAGGCGCGGTCGGCGAAATGATCCGGGGTTGATCGGTGAATTCAACCTTTTCAAAGCCGAGTTGCGCGAACAAACGTGCCAGTTGAGCCCGCGCGCGGCTGTCCGCTTCCTTCAGAATGCCGCTCTTGCGGGCGGCAAGTTCGATGCTGAACAGCGCGTTCTTGCGCGTGGTCTGTTCCAGATCTTTGGTCGAAGGCGCCAGCAATCCGGTCGAGCGATCCACCACCTGCGTTTGCTTTTCGTCGAGGTACGCATCCGTGATTTGAGCCGGCGGCAACTTGATCGAAATACGGTTGCCCTCGACTTTCAGATCGTCTGGCTTGAGCCGCTCCAGATTGATCCCGGCTTTCACCACGCCATGCGCTAGGAGCAACATGCGATTCTGACTGCCGATCATCTGGCCGACTACGTTTTCGGAAGGCACTTCCAAAACTTCGACTTTCTCAATGACGTATTTGATTGTGACCAGTTCCGACAACGCCTGCACCTGCACGAGCAACGCGGGAGTGTTGTAGGTTTTTGCCGAAGGGTTGATCCAGCGGGATAGTCGCAGACCACAGAACAGCCCCAGGCCAAAGAGAATCACGACCAGCAGCAGGAGGATCGGTTTTCTCAGTTTCTGCATGGACGGAGTTTAAGTGGTTTTGGCCGATTGCAAAGTGAGAAGTCGAACGGAGCAACTTTTCGAAACGACCGCGATTAGCACAGGACAAAATGCGTTGTAACTTGGCACTTGGCACTGCCGGAGTGCGATTTAGAATGAAGCCATGAGCTTGCACTCTGTTGGACAGTTCCCCGCGTATCGCCCACGACGTTTGCGCCAATCGCCTGCGCTGCGGCGAATGGTCAGTGAAACGCAGTTGAGCGCCTCGCAACTCGTCCTGCCGCTGTTTGTGCGCAGTGGACGCAAGGTGCGCCGGCCGATTGATTCCATGCCAGGAGCGTTCCAGCTTTCAATCGATGAATTGTTACGCGAAGCGGCGCAAGCCTACGAAGCTGGCGTTCCTGCGGTGCTGCTGTTTGGAATTCCCGATCGCAAGGATGCCAAAGCCTCGGGCGCTTACGCCACCAATGGCATTGTGCAACAGGCGGTGCGTCGGCTGAAAAAGGAAATGCCCGAATTGCTGGTGATTACCGATGTTTGTCTCTGCGAATATATGGAGCATGGACATTGCGGCATCGTCCACAAGAGCGGAACCGGAACCCGAATTTTGAACGATCCGAGCTTGAAACTGCTGGCCCAGACGGCCGCAAGTCACGCGGAAGCCGGGGCGGATATCATCGCTCCGAGCGACATGATGGATGGACGGGTTCGGGCGATTCGTGAATTGCTCGATCGCCGGGGCTTCACTGAAACTCCGATCATGTCTTACGCCGCGAAGTTTGCTTCCGCGTTTTACGGGCCGTTCCGCGAAGCCGCGGAATCCGCGCCGCAGTTTGGGGATCGCCGCAGTTACCAGATGGACGCCGGGAACGCGGCTGAGGCGCTGCGCGAAGTGGCGTTGGACATTCAGGAAGGTGCGGACATCGTGATGGTCAAGCCCGCGCTCGCGTATCTGGATATTCTCTATCGCGTCAAAGCGGAGTTCGGTTATCCAACGGCGGCCTACGCGGTCAGCGGCGAACATTCCATGATCCAGGCTGCGGCGGCCAAGGGCTGGATTGATGAACGGGCGGTGACGTTGGAAAGCTTGCTGGCGATGCGCCGGGCGGGCGCGGATATTCTCATCACCTACGCAGCGACGGACGTCGCACGATGGTTGAAAGAAAAGTGATCCGGAAAGAGTCGGCGGAGTTCAGCCGTTCCAAAAAGATGAACTCAGCCCGGGCTTGGGGCGAAGGGGCGCGGACGACTTATTTGACCATCGCCAAGGTCACGAGCAGCACGCCCAAAATGACGACTACCAGAACGATGCCGCCAATCAGGAACAGGCGGTTGGTTCGATTGTCTTTTTTGGAAAACGCTTTGCTCGTCGTATCAAATCCGCCCGTGCGCGGTCCTTCCAATTCATCCAAACGAACACCGCGCTGCATGACGACCGTTTGATCGATTTTCTTGGGAGCGGGAGCCGGTGCGGCACTAGCGCCAGCACTCGGAGCGGCGGATGGAGCGCCCGGAGCATTGTCCGTTTCCAAGCGCAGTTCCACCTGGCCCAGACGCAAGGTCTGGCCGGGTTTCAGAACCGTTTCAGTCACTTTTTCTCCGTTAAGGAAAGTGCCGTTGGTCGAGTTGAGATCTTTGATGACGACATCGCTGCCGCGCAGCAGCACTTCGCAGTGATGACTGGAAACGGACGCTTCGGCGATCTGGAAGGTATTGTCATCAACGCGCCCGATAGTGGTTTTGTCCACTGTCAAATCGTGAGAACGGCCAGTTAATCCCGCGTTGAGGACGACAAGTTTAGCCATAAGTAACTATGCAATGGCGATTATCGCCACGGACCGATTCAAGTCAAACGGAAACGATAACGACAGCCGGAACCAGCCGGACTTTTCATCCGCGCTTTTCCAACAGGGAACGGAATTGAGCAAACAATGGCGCGGAATCATGCGGCCCCGGCGACGCCTCCGG
>JBQCEJ010000241.1:0-7211 GCA_051960355.1 Verrucomicrobiota bacterium
TGTGAATGTGGAAGAACTGGAAACCGAGCGCACCAGCGCCGCCATGTCCGGCGAGAATCTCTTCAAAGCCCGCGCCAAGCTCAGCATTCCGTCCACGTGCAATCTCGGCGAACTCCGTCAAAAGCTCGAAAAGATTGCCGCGGATTTGATCGTGGACATGTCGCTGGAACCCGCGAAGTAAGCCGGAGCGCAGAGCATCGCTCTGCGTTCAACGCTGCTTTGTTACTCGCAACAACTACACGTCCTTGCGCGGAAACAGCGCCGCGGGTTCGCCAATCGAGTGGCCCGCCGTCAACTTGCCCCACGTCGCCTCGGCGAATTGATTGGGTTCGCCCGCAATCCCGAGTTGCGCATTGATCTTCCCAGCGGTGCCGGGCAGGAACGGCCACAGCAATACCGCCAGAATGCGGCAGACTTCGGTCAGATTGTACAGCACTTCATCGAGACGCCGGGCTTGCGCGGGATCTTTCGCCAGCTTGAACGGCGCGGTTTGATCCACGTATTGATTGGCGCGGGTGATCAGCGACCAGATCGTTTGCAGCGCGTCCTGAAGTTGGTTCTCCGACAGTTGCGAGCGCGTCTGGGCGATCGCTTTTTCCGCATCAGCAGCCAGTTCGTTCGAAGGCTCGGGAACAACGCCGTTGCGATAACGCTTCAGCATCGAGAGCGAACGATTCACGAGATTGCCCAGACCGTTCGCCAGTTCGGCCGAGTAACGCGATTTGAATCCGGCATCCGTCCAGTTGCCATCCGGTCCAATGTCCAGTTCGCGCAGGGAGTAAAATCGAAAGGCATCGACGCCCCATTCATCAATCACCGCAATCGGGTCCACCACGTTGCCCGTGCTCTTGCTCATCTTCTGACCGTCCTTCTGCCACCAGCCGTGAACCAGCAGTTGCTTGGGCAGCGGCAGGCCCATCGCCTTGAGCATGATCGGCCAGTAAACCGCGTGAAACTTCACAATGTCTTTGCCGATGACATGCAAGTCCGCGGGCCAGAGGGAAAGTTGGGAAGTGCCCGTTGCAGGCTGGGCGCCTTGAAGCGCTTTGACGACCGTCGCGTCGCCTTGACCCAACGGAATGCTGATGTAATTCACCAGCGCGTCGAACCAGACGTAAGTCACAAAGCCGGGATCGAAGGGCAGGGGAATGCCCCAGTTCAGACGCGACACCGGACGGCTGATGCACAAGTCTTCCAGCACATTGTTCTTCAGAAAACCGAGCACCTCGTTGCGGCGATAATCCGGTTGAACAAACGACGGATTCCCCTCGATGTAATCAATGAGCCACTGCTGGTGCACCTTGAGCTTGAAATAATAATTCTCCTCCTGGAGCTGCGTCACTTCGCCATACGAGGGATCGAATGTGCCATCGGGCCGGCGATCTTTCTCGGTCAGGAACGTCTCTTCCTTGGTCGAATAAAATCCCGTGTAAGCCTCTTTGTAGAAATGCCCCTCGGCGTGCAGTTTCGATAGAATCGCCTGAACGGTTTCCTTGTGGCGCGGTTCGGTGGTGCGAACAAAATCGTCGTTGGTGAGGTTCAATTTGCCTGCGAAGCGTTTCCAGATGGCCGCGAGTTCATCGCAATAAACCTGGGGCGTTTTGCCTTCGGCGATGGCCGCCTGTTGCACTTTCTGGCCGTGCTCATCCAAGCCGGTCAGGAAAAAAACTTCCTCACCCAGACTGCGATGCGCCCGGGCGATCACGTCGGCGATGACCTTTTCGTAAGCATGGCCGAGATGCGGCTGGCCATTCACGTACTCAATCGCGGTCGTGATATAAAATCGCTTGCTCATGTCGGCGCAGTTTGGCCGACGAACCGCCCCTTGGCAACTGTGGTTGACGGTGTGCGTCCTCTAAGGCGCTGAGGGTCTCTCCCCATTTACGGATGCGGGTTCAATGCTCAGGCTGGCCCGAATATCTATGGATGGCTTTCGCAGAAATTCTGGTCTCGGCCTGCTCTTGCTTTTTATCGCCTGCCTCGTGGTGTTCGCGGCGGATTCACTCCAGGCCGATACCACCTGGGTTTACGCAGTTCAAATCAGCGCCGTGATTCAAACCAACACTCCGCGCATTACGCTGAGCTGGCCGCCCGATCCTTACGGCGCGATCTCCTACAAGGTGTATCGCAAAGATAAAACGAACACAGTGTGGGGCTCAGCCACCACGCTTTCCGGTTCGGCTACGAACTACGTGGACAACGCGGTTTCAGTCGGCGCGAGTTATGAATATCAAATCGTCAAGCAAGCCGTCCCGGGCTACTCCGGCTACGGCTACATTTACGCCGGCATCAACGCGCCGCTCACGGATGATCGCGGCAAGCTCATCCTGATCGTGGCGAACGATAACGCCGCCGCGCTCTCGAATGAACTCGTCCGGTTGCAAAGCGATCTCACCGGCGACGGCTGGCAGGTGATTCGCCATGACGTGGCGACAAACGACACGCCGAGCGCGGTCAGGAATCTGATCATCGCCGATTACAATGCCGATCCGACGCGCGTGAAATCCGTTTTCCTGTTCGGCCACGTGCCGATTCTTCAATCCGGACCCAATCTCAATTATGACGGTCACATGGCGCGGTCGATGCCGGCGGATGCCTATTACGGCGACATGAATGGCAATTGGAGCAGCAGCCCGGGCTTTTTGCCGTCGGACGTCGAACTGATGGTGGGACGCGTGGACTTGTTCGACATGCCGGGCGTCGATGCGCCGGTGCCGTGGCCGTCTGAACTGGAGTTGCTGCGAAATTATTTGAACAAGGATCACAACTGGCGGCACAAGCTGATTCCGGTGACGCGCCGCGCCTTGATGGGTGATCGTCGCGGGTCCGAGGATGGTGAAGCCACGGCCAGCAGTGGTTTCCGAAATTTTGAACCGCTCGTCGGCCCGGACAATACGATTCTCGCCGACGCCGAAGACGCCGCGCTGCCGGAGGATCGCTGGATGTCGAAACTGGCGGCGGGCGATTATCTCTGGGCTTACGGCTGTGGCGCGGGCGATCGAACGGCTCTCAGTTTTCTGGGCACGAATTCCCCGAGTTACTCGCCTTACTTCTGGGTCTACAGCACGGACGTGGTGGGGCAGGATGCGCACGCCGTTTTTGTGATGCTGTTCGGCAGTTGGTTTGGCAACTGGGACAGCACTGATAATTTCATGCGCTCTTTTCTGGCAACACCGACGATGGGCCTCGCGGCGTGCATGGCGGGCCGGCCGCATTGGTTTCTACATCACATGGGCCTCGGCGAAACGATTGGTTACGACACGCGCCTCACCATGAACAACAGCACGTTATATCGAAGCCAAAGCAATGAAATGACGCGCGCCATTTACATCGCGCTGATGGGCGATCCGACGCTGCGCATGGAACCGGTTGCGCCGCCCGCATCCTTGTTTGCCACGCGAAGTGGAGCGAATGTAAACCTCGCCTGGAGCGCCTCGGCGGATGCGAATGAAGGCTATCACGTTTATCGCGCTGCTTCGCCCGCCGGTCCGTTCACGCGGCTGACGAGTTCGACCGTGACGAGCACCAGCTTCATCGACACGACTGCCGGCGCGGGTGTGAACACCTACATGGTTCGCGCCGTGAAATTGCAGGTCAACCCGAGCGGCAGTTATTTCAATCCCAGCCAAGGCATCTTTGCAACCATTGCCGAGCCGATCGTGGTCACGGCCACAGGCGGAAGCGGTGGCGTCGTGTTGAACTGGAACACGCAGCCGGGTCAGACCTATCGCGTGCTGGCGACAGACAGTTTGAACCAAACCTCGTGGGCGGATGCGAGCGGAACCTTGACCGCGACGGGAGCAAATCTGTCTTGGACTAATGTCGGCAGCGGTGCCACGCCGCAGCGTTTTTTTCAAGTGACCAGTCCTTAGCGTTCTTGGCGTGAGGTCTCTTCGAATTTCAACACCGTCACCGGTTTGGGATTTTCACCGCAGAGGCGCAGAGGCGCAGAGAAACCACGGAGTGAACACAAACTGACGGAACCAAGGACAGGATTACAGGATGGTTCAGCCCTGAACCGGGTTGGTGCATCTGCCATCCTGTTCATCCTGTCAAAAATTTTGAGACCCTGACCCCTTTGGGACTGAGGGCGTTTCGCGGTTGCAAGATCTCGGCGGTGGAATCCTTCTGTTTCCACAGAGCTCAGCGTTGAATCTTGAATGTTCCCCTTCGCTTTCCCCTGATTCCGAAGTGGCCAAATTCTGCCCTCGACGAAGCGGAAACGGGTTGGGTAGCCTGCGCGCCAGTGGAGCAACTGATAACTGACATTGCGCTGTGCATTATCGCCGCCTGGGTCGTGGCGGTCGCCTGTCAGTTGATCAAGCAACCGTTGCTCATGGCTTATCTGCTCGCGGGATTCGCCCTCGGCCCGCACGGCTTCAAGCTGGTCAGCGATCAGCATTCCATCGAAACCATTTCCCACATCGGGTTGATCCTGCTGTTGTTCATGATCGGTTTGGAAATGGATCTGAAAAAAATGTTCAGCGCCGGAAAAGCCATCACCATCACTGGCTTCCTGCAAATCTTCGGCTGCATCGGCCTGGGCTGGCTGTTCTTCAGCATTCCCGTTTTCAGCGGCAACCGGCTGGAAGCGCTTTATCTCGCCGTGGCCGCCGCGATGAGCAGCACGATCATCATCGTCAAAATCCTCTACGATAAACACGAACTCGACACGCTCGCCGGCCGAATCACGCTGGGCGTTCTGGTGCTTCAGGATCTGGTCACGATCATGTTCCTGGCGATCCAGCCGAACCTGAAAAATCCCGCCCTGAGCGCGCTCGCCCTGGCGTTTGGAAAAGTCTTCCTGCTGGTCGGCGTGGCGTATGTGGTCAGCCGGTTCTTGCTGCCGCCCATTTTCAAATTCGTCGCCCGGCAACCTGAGTTGGTCCTGGTCGGCGCGCTGGCGTGGTGCTTCGCAATGGCGGGCTTCGCCAGTCAACTCGACTTGTCTCCGGAAATGGGCGCCCTGATTGCCGGCGTCATGGTTTCTACTTTTCCCTACACGCTGGACGTCGTTGCGCGGGTGACCAGCCTGCGCGATTTTTTTGTGACGCTCTTCTTCGTGGGCCTGGGCATGACCATTCCCATGCCGACCTTTGAACTGCTTGGGCTGATGCTGCTCTTCAGCGTGTTTCTGGTTGGCAGTCGATTGCTCACCGTTTTTCCGCCGTTGCACTGGATGAAGATGGGCCATCGCATCAGCCTGCTCCCGGCGATCAATCTCTGTCAGATGAGCGAACTGTCGCTGGTGCTGCTGACCTTGGGACACCGCAGCGGCGATGTCTCCGAACGTTCCATCAGCATCGCTGCCTTTGCGTTTGCGTTCCTCGCGGTGGACACCACCTACGCGATTTTCGGCAGCGACACGATTCTCCGCAAAACCTCGCCCTGGCTGGCCAAGCTTGGTTTTCACGATCTGCCCAAAGGCGCCGCCGCGGCGGGTGTTGCCGTTCATGGACGCCGGAGTTTTCTGCTCGGCGTTTCCTGGACCGCCAGTTCGTTGCTCGAAGAAATCACGCAACAGAAGCCAACACTGTTACCGGAAATCCAGGTCGTCGATTTCAATCCCCGGGTGAACGAGCAACTGCGCCAGCGCGGCGTGCATGTGCTGTATGGCGATATCAGCCAGCGCGACGTTTTGCTGCACGCCGGCGTGGCGCGGGCGGAAATCATCCTGTGTACGTTGCCGAACATCCTTTTGAAAGGCGCGAGCAATTTCAAACTGCTGCGGCAATTGCGCGAGCTGAGCCCGACCGCAAAGATCGTGGTGCACGCAGAAAGCCTCGCCGACATTCCGAAACTCTACGCCGCCGGCGCCAGCTACGTCACCGCACCGCGCCTGCTCGAAGCCCACGATCTCCTCGCCGTGATCGAAGCGGCGGATAAAGGTCTGCTGGACGACAAATGCAAGGAACAATCCGAACAGCTCGAAGATCGCAAGGAAGTGATCGCGTGAGAGGCGGTCGGATTTTTTAACCAGTCAATCTGGGAGCAGCCTTCCAATCTGTGTCCATCTGCGTCCCTCTGTGGTTTCAAAGAAATGTCTTCGACCCCGTTCGGACTGCCCGATGAGAAATGAGTCTCGTCACCTCGTCTCCTACCATCCAAAACGAAAAGGGACGGAGCTGGCTCCCGGAAGGCTTCCACACGAATTTCGCGAAGGAGCACGAATTTTGGGCAATAACAATTGTGCCGCAGCACCGGTGTATTTCTTTTGTCAGCCGTCGCTTGATTCTCGGCACCGATTTCCCATAATTTGCGGGCAATTTGTTGGCAGGGAATGAAACCCTTTTTGAAAATCGTTTCTCTTGGAAACACAAATCATCTTCAGGAAAATCGTCCCCTGACGCTGTAACGCTTCATCTGCAAATGTTTGCCATGGAACTGAACTCTGAGCAGCTGCGTTTTCTGAACACACGATAATAACTTTAAAAAGGAGAATCATTGGAAATGAAGCCCCAAGACAAAAATCGTTACTCATTCTTTCAAGGTTGGAACCTGGTGAAACACCTTTCCTGGACTGCCTGCATTGTCGCCCTTTGCAGCGGTTGCACCACAACATACAAACCCACCACAGATAACCCAGCATCGCTCGTCATCCACGGTCGGCGACGCGGAGCTTTCGATTGGGACACATTGAACCTGGTTTCGATTGATCAAATGACACCTCGAAGGCCTTGGTCCGGCAGTTCACCCCGCAAACTTGATGCCGGCCGACATCGGCTCGTTCTCCAATATGAAGGCAATCGCGAACTCTTTGGCCTTCATATGACCGCACCATCACTCGTCGTCGTCGGTGATTTCGAAGGCGGAAAGCGATATGATCTCAATGGCGAATTCGCGGATACAGAGGTCACGGTGTTCGTCGTCGATACTGCTTCGGGAAAGCTGGTGTCAGAAAAAGTCAGTGCACCGGTTGTGTATTACGATCCGAATTTCACCGCCCCGATCATCGTGCCTACCGTGGTGAAATGATTTACGAATGGAATCCCATGAAAAACCCCCTATTTATCGCGAGTGCCGTTGTTGCTCTGGCCACCGCTCTTTTTGCCGGGTGTGCCAGCCCGCCGACCAAAACCATTCAAATTGATTCTGATCCGCAGGGAGCGCGGGTCGAGTGCAATAATGAAGACCTCGGGAAGACGCCCACTACCTTCACCGTACGCACTAATCCGGAAGGTGAATTTCTTGGTGCCTGGGCCGGCAGTCCC
>JBQCEJ010000242.1:0-5954 GCA_051960355.1 Verrucomicrobiota bacterium
GGCAACCAGCGGCAGTCCCAATGCCAAAACCAAACTATTGCCGGCCCAGCCCAGCCATCCCATGTCAAACCCGGCGTAGGCGTTCACATCACAACCCAAGAGAATGCGTTTGGGCATGGCGACTTGGAGCAGATCGCTCAGATGCGCCACGAATTGAAACAGACGCGGATGTTGCGCCGGGTTCATTTCAACTGGTTCGGCGCGCAGGGAACTGCGGGCAAGAATCGGCTTGAACATGAAAAACACGGCGACAGTTCCGCCGATGACCGGTCCCAGATAGAAAATGACCTTCAGAATCATCACGTGGATTCCGCCCGAGAAGCTGGAGAAAAGCGCCAACCCGTGAACCGCATACCAGTAGACGCCGCAGCAAGCCATAGCAACGAATGCAAAATAGGCCAGCGGCAAAAGGACCATGAACAGCGCCACGACCAGAAGTCCGATTTGATAAAAAATGGAAATGCGCCGGCGCGGGATGATTCCTTGGAGGGAAGACTTCAGTTCGCCGGCTGTGATTTCGTCAGTGTCAGTCGACACCAGAATCGGCACTTCTCCCAGACGGATTGCAACGCCGCACCCGGGACATTCAACCTCCATCCCCAAACCCGCCGCTGGAAATTCGACCCTTTGCCCGCAGTGCACGCATGACGAAAATTCAAAGCCCTCTTCCATGGTGCCGGAATTCAATTATTTTCGAATGCCGTCAACAAGCCAAAAAAGGCGCAAGACTGGTTTGGCGTATTAAACCTTTCAATCGATCGCCCATTCCGCACACAACAACTTGGCTTGCTCCAAAACGGTTTGCGTTGCCTTCTCCTGCTTGTCCGGCGGATATCCGTATTTGCGGAGAATGCGGCGGACGAGGACGCGGATTTGCGCTTGGGCGGATTCGCGGAGCGTCCAATCAATCGTCACGCTTTTCCGGACGGGCGAAACCAGTTCGCGGGCACTGTCCTTCAACGTCGGTTCAGCGCGTCAAAGCCGGTCAGCCACATGTCGCGCACAATGGCAACCTGCGGAGCCATGCTCTGCGCTCCCGGCGTGAGCGTCTGCTGGCTTGCCGCTCCAAACAATTCCACAAAATGTCATGGTAGAAAGGGCTCGTGCCAGTCCATTTGACGCATCCTGACGATGACGCCAGCCTCCCCGCAGGTTCGGGCGCCCAATGTTCTGACCCGGGGGAGGATCGAAAAGATGACCGGTGCAAAAATGGTGTAGAAACAGTGTAGAAATAGCTTCGGTGGGGACCGGACTGATTTCCAGCCGCGACCTTTCGGGGCTCACAGATTGGATGTGTTGCAAGCGGAGGTGGCCGCCCTGAAGCACCCAAGAACCGAGAGCGCCGCCTCATCTGTGTTCATCTGTGTGCATCCGTGGTTACTTGACCCAAATCGAAACTCGCCGATCACAGCAGCGGACTGGAGCGGATTTTCTCCGCCAATTCAGCGAAGGGGACCTGTGCTTGCAGCCAGCGCGGGTTCTTGGTGATTTCGTCCATCGAGGAATGGGTGTTGTTGCAGATCAGGTAAACCCCTTTGGCCAGAACGATGAACGCCTCAAAGCAGGTGCCCGTCGCCTGGCGCGCGAACTCAAAATCACCCACGTTGTATTTTGGCTTTAGCAGTTCCGATCGCAAGGTGCCAAGATCGTCCGCGAAGTTTTTCAGGAAAGCGTCATTCCGCGGGCCGCTGTAAAACAGGATGCGCGCCTGGCCCTGCGCCAGCGAAACGACCGCCCATTCATCAAACACGACCTGGCCGTAGCGGTCGTTCATCTGTTTCGCACACGCCTGAATCTGCCGGTTGGTTTCGTCGAGAGTCATAAAATTCAACTGATATCCCGCCAATCAAAGCAGTTTCAACGCCAGCAGCGCGGCCACATATTCCCTCGAATGAGACAATCGCCGCCTTTGCGCTTTCGAATTCCTGTACACTTGCAGCCTCTAATCGAGACACTGTCGCGGCCGGGTACCGTTCCCCAGATTTTAAGTGTGCCGGATGAAATTGCCGTTTAGCTTGAGCCGACATGAATCAGGCTTCCAATGCCGCCTCAGCGTCTCCCGCCAACGCAAAAAAAATCAGCAACCTGGCGGGTTGGATTGCGAACGGCGTTTTCGCGGTCGCGTTTGGACTGGTCTGGACAAAACTGGTATTCCCGATTCCCGCCTTGGAACAAAGCAATTGGCCTGAAGGCGTTTTGCTTCTCGCCGCCACGGCCTCAGCCATCAGCGCCGTCGTCCGCACCCTTCCCTTGCAAAATGTGCTTTGGGGCGCGCTGGTGATTGGGGCTATCGGCGGTCTGGCGCACGCGCTCGGCACGCTCGCTTCGATTCCATTCGGCCCGTTTGTGTTTACCCAGGCCGCGGGTCCACGGCTGTTTGGGATTTTGCCATGCACGATTCCGCTGCTATGGATGCTTTGCATCTACACTTCTCGAGGGACTGCGAGACTCGTCCTGAAACCGTGGCGGAAAACTCGCATTTACGGCTTTTGGCTGATCGGGCTGACGGCGGGATTCTCGTTGATCTTGGACCTCGGTCTCGATCCCTTTGCCAGCCGAGTGAAGCATTACTGGATTTGGGAACCGACGCGATTTCCCTTCGACTGGCACGGCACGCCGGTGGTCAATTTTGCGGGCTGGGTCGTGACCGCGCTGCTCATCATGGCGTTTGTCACGCCGATGTTGATCAATAAAAAGCCAGGTTCCACGCCGTCGGAATATGGCTCGTTCGTGATCTGGATTTTGCTAAACTTTCTATTCGTCACCTCCGCCGTGACGCATCAGTTTTGGCTGGCGGCGATTCTCTGTTCGCTCGCCGCCCTCATCGTGGCAGTATTGGCGGTGCGCGGCGCGCGCTGGTGACGCTCAGTCCGGTTCACCTTCGGGCTCAGTCGAAGATTCCGGCGGCGCGCGGCGAACCACTTTCAATCTGCCCCCGCGCGTTCCTTCCATCGCCTCGACCTGAAGTTCGAAATCACCCACCGTCAAAACATCACCGCTCTTTGGAAATCCACCCAGCCGTTGCGTCACCCAACCGCTTGCAGTCGTGATTCCCTCTTCACGCAAGGTTTCGCCCAGTAGTTCTTCCAGCTCATGCAAAGGTAGGTTGCCGGCGACTTCCCAGATGCCTTCGCTGATGCGGGTCAACAACGGTTTCTCCTGGTCGAACTCGTCTTGAATCTGGCCGACTAATTCTTCAAGAATGTTTTCCAGCGTCAGCAGTCCCATCGTGCCGCCGTATTCGTCCACCACGATGGCGAGGTGCGATTTGCGATCGAGGAAGTTCTGCAACACTTTTTCGAGCCGGGCCGTTTCCGGCACGTAGATCAGCTTGCGCGTGACGGGCAGCAAATCCGCGCCCGATCGCGCCTTGAGTCGCATCGCAAACAAATCCTTGATGTGAATCACGCCCAGGGTCTTGTCCAGATCGCCGCCTTCGCACAAGGGAAAGCGCGAGTAGCGGCTTTTCTCCGCCACTTCCATGCATTCGGCAATGCTCGCCTCGGTGTCCAGCATCGTGATTTCCTGGCGCGGACGCATGGCTTCCCGAACGTTTCGCTGGCGCAGATCGAGCGCGTTCAGAACGATCGTTCGTCCCAAGGCCAGCCCGTGCGAATATTTCTGGGACGCGCCGACGATCAACCGCAACTCTTCTTCGGAATGGACCAATTCCGATTCGGTAACGGGTTCAATGCCGAAGCGCCGCAAGAGCCAGTTCGCAGCGGTGTTGAGCACCCAGATGAACGGGAATGAAACCTTGTAAAAGCAGTCGAGCGGAATCGCCACCCAGATGGATGTGTCCAACGATTTTCGGATCGCGAGGGATTTCGGGGCCAGCTCTCCCGCGACAATGTGCAGAAACGTGATGATGAAAAATCCGGTGACGACCGCCAGCGTATGCTGCAATTCAACCGATTGAATCTGAAACGCCTTGATCACCGGCTGCAGCAGGCTGACGAATACCGGCTCGCCAATCCAGCCCAGCCCAAGGCTGGCCAGCGTGATGCCCAATTGCGTGGAGCTCAAGGCCGCGTCCAGATTATGCAGAATTCGGCGCGCGACTTTTGCCCGGCGATGCCCCTTGACCACCAGACCTTCCAACTGAGTATCGCGCACTTTGACCAGCGCGAATTCGGCCGCGACGAAAAACCCGTTCAGCAGCACGAGCACCAGCACGGCGATGACTTTCCAACCGATTGAAATGATGAAGTTCCAGTCCATTAGAGGTTCACCTCGCCGAAGACCGCTTTCAGGATATCTTCCAACGTCACGATGCCGATTTCGCGACGATCACGGCCGAGCACAATGGCCAGGCGCTGCCCACTGCGCTGCATCCGGCGCAATGCCACTTCGAGCCGCAAATCCTCGTCGATGTAAATCGCGGGACGGATGAATTGAACAATCGGCTTGGCCGCATCAAGCGTCGGTTCAAAGAGCAGCGCATTCAGACTGACCAGACCGCCGATTCGGCGTTGACCGTCACGACGTTCCCAAACCGGCACGCGGGTGAAATGATGTTCGCGGCATTCTTCCAGAACGCGTCCGACCGGCCAATCGGCTTCGGCCGTCACCACGCGATCAATCGGGCGCGTCACCTGACGAACGGTTACGCTTTGCAGATCCAGAACGCGATTGATCATAACTCGTTCCTCAGTGCTGAACGCCTGCGCTGATTCCTGCATGACAAACCGAAGCTCTTCCCGGTTTCCAAACAGATGACCGGTGAAAACTTTTCCCCCAGCCCATCGCAGCAGCCCGGCGGAAACCCCTTCCACCAGCCAGACCAGCGGCCGGAGCAGCAGATGAATGAAACGAAACGGCGGGGCCAGCGCTAGGCAGAGACGATTGGGATAGGTCCGGAACAGCATCTTGGGCAACAGATCAAAGAGTGCGTAAAACAGAAACACGAACGCCGCGAACGCCGCCACAAACCAAAAACGGTGCTCACCCAACCACTCGTGCAGCAGGTAAATCATCCATCCCAGAATGAAGAAGTTGGCCGCGGTGTTCCCGACCACAATCGTCCAGAGAAAGTTCTCCGGGTTTTCCACATAGCTGTGCAGCAACTTGGCCGAGGCGCGACCCGCCCGCATCTGTTGCCGAATACGGATCCGGCTCAAGGCAAACACACCGGCCTCCATTCCGGAAAGCAAGAATGACAAGGCAAGACACGCCGCAAAAACTATCCAGATCAGCAAAACTCCGCTCATCGCACCACCTCCACCAACAGCTCGCGCACGCGCCGTTCATCGGTCACCTGCGCCGTCAGCTTCAAACCCCGGAACATTGCCGAATCGCCCGGGTTTGGCACCACGTCGAGCAGACTCGTCAGCAGGCCGCCCATGGTTTCCACCTCGGCCACGTTGCCCAGCGCCGCGTATTCGCGCCGAAAATCGTCCAATCGCATTGTGCCGTTCACGCGCCAGCGACCCGGCCCGAGTTTCTCCACGACGAAACGCTGGGTTTCCATCTCCGCGCGGATTTTGCCCACCATTTCTTCGACGATATCTTCGGTGGTAACCAGTCCAGCCGTGCCGCCGAATTCGTCCAGGACAATGGCCATGCCGCGCTGTTGCCTTTGCAGGCTTTTCAGAAGCTGCATGAGATTCATTGATTCGGGGACGAAGGAGGGAAATTCGATCGCATCGGCCAAATCCACATTGGGATCGAGCAACAGCGCGCGGGTATTCAGGATGCCGACAATCGTATCAGGAGTTTCGTCGTAAATCGGCAGGCGGCGATGCTTCATTCGGCGCGCGGCGGCGATCATTTCCTCGACGGGCAAATCGTCGGAGATGCAGGCCATTTGCGAGCGCGTGCGCATGACTTCCTTTACGGTGCGACGGTCGAGGCTGATGATTTGGAGGATGATTTCCTTTTCGGATTGGCCGAGCGTGCCTTGCAAGTAAGCGAGCTCCAGTAGTTCCTGGTATTCCTCATCGGCGACGGCGGTG
>JBQCEJ010000243.1:0-2179 GCA_051960355.1 Verrucomicrobiota bacterium
ACGAAGGCATCTGGGTGGGGCCAGACAGTCCGATTCCCAACACGCGCGGTTTGCGCAATGACGTGATTGCCGCGTTGAAGAAATTGAAAGTGCCTGTGCTGCGCTGGCCGGGCGGTTGTTTCGCCGATGAATATCATTGGAAAGATGGCATCGGGCCGCGTGAGAAACGACCGTCCATGATCAACACGCATTGGGGCGGCGTCGTGGAAAACAACGCCTTTGGGACTCATGAATTCCTGGATTTCTGCGAACTGATCGGCGCGGAGCCTTACATCTGTGGCAATGTCGGCAGCGGTTCTGTTCAGGAAATGATGGAATGGGACGAGTACATGACTTCCGATGCGCAATCTCCGATGGCGAATATGCGTCGGCAAAATGGACGTGAGCAGCCCTGGAAAATCAAATACTTCGGAGTCGGCAATGAAAGCTGGGGCTGCGGCGGCAACATGACCCCGGAATTTTACTCCGACCAGTTCCGGCGCTACAACACGTTCGTCAAAAACTACGATCGCGCGAATCCGCTTTACCGCATTGCCTGCGGCGCGAATGGCAAGGACACGAATTGGACGGACGTTGTGATGAAAAATGTCGGCCGCAAAATGAACGGCTTGTCGCTCCACTACTACACAGTGCCTCGCGTGTGGAACAAGAAAGGTTCCGCCACGCAGTTTGGCGAAGAGGAATGGTATCAGACCTTGCGCAAAGCACTGGAAATGGAGGCTCTGGTTACGCGGCATTCGGCCATCATGGACAAATACGATCCCGAGAAACGCGTGGGGATGATGGTGGATGAATGTGGCGCCTGGTATGATGTCGAGCCGGGGACGAACCCGGGCTTTCTGTATCAGCAAAACACATTGCGCGATGCTCTCGTGGCCGGCCTCACGCTCAACATTTTCAACGAACATTGCTACCGAGTGAAGATGGCGAACATCGCCCAGATGATTAACGTGCTTCAATCGATGATTCTCACGGACAAGGAGAAGATGATTCTGACGCCGACGTTTCATGTGTTTGAGATGTACGCGGTGCATCAGAATGCCACGCTTTTGCCGAGCGAGGTGCGAAGTGCGGATTACGCTTTTGGCGCTGAGAAAATCGCCTCCGTGAATGCTTCGGCTTCACGCGACTCGGCGGGAAAAGTTCACGTCACATTTTGCAATCTCAACCCCAACCAACCGGCGCAGGTGGCGTGCGAGCTGCAAGGCGGGAAAGCCCGGAAGCTTTCCGGACGCGTCCTGACGGCTCCCGAGATGGCTGCCCATAATACTTTTGATTCGCCGGATGCGCTCCAGCCCGTTGCGTTCAGTGCGTTCAAGACAACGGAAAGCGGCTTTGCTGTGACGCTCCCCGCGAAATCGGTGGTTGTGCTGGAGATTGAGTAAGTTTGAGAATCCCTCTCCTGAGATCACTGGGCGAGGGCTTTTTGCAGCTTTTCTTTTATGGCCGATTTTCTAGTCTGCGGCCATGCCGTCATTCGACATTGTTTCGCAGGTGAACTCGATGGAAATCGAGAACGCCGTCAATCAGGCCAAGAAAGAACTGGCCAACCGTTTCGATTTCAAAGGGAGCACCGCCGAAATCGTGCTGGAGAAAAATCAGATCAAGCTTTCAGCCGAAGACAACTTCAAGGTCCGCACGCTGGCGGAAATGGTCGTCGGCAAGCTCGCCAAGCGGAACATCAGCCTGAAAAGCGTGGATCAGGGAGAGCCGGACATTTCGCCGCTCGGCCATGCGCGCCAGGTGATTAAGATCAAGCAGGGCATCGAATCCACTGTGGCCAAACAGATCACCAGTTTCATTCGCGACGGCAAATTCAAGGTCACCACACAGATTCAGGGCGAAGAGGTGCGCGTCAATGGCAAGAGCCGCGATGAACTGCAAGCCGTCATCAGCGCGGTGCAAGCCAAAGATTTTCCCGTCCCGGTTCAGTTCGTGAATTTCCGGGACTGAGCCGGGCTTCGATCAAGTCAGTCCATTTTTGTAATTCTCCATGTCTTCGCGAAATCAAAAACAATTGATTCGTCCGCTGGTCCATGAATTGCACGCCTATGTTCCCGGCGAGCAGCCCAAGATCAAAGGGCTCGTCAAGCTCAACACCAATGAGAATCCGTACCCGCCCTCGCCGCGCGTGTTGAAGGCGGTGAAGGCGGCGGTGGATGGCCGGTTGCGGCTGTAT
>JBQCEJ010000244.1:0-3289 GCA_051960355.1 Verrucomicrobiota bacterium
AAAGCACGATCATGAGCTTCTGGCTGATCACCGTCGCCTTTGGAAGCCTGTTGGTCACCACGATCACCAAGGTTTTCAGTGGCGCCGCGCATGAAGGCTCCGTCAGCACCAATCGATTTCTGCTCTACGCCGGGCTCACGTTTGTCGTCGCCATTCTGTTCAGCGCGATTGCCACTCGCTATCAGTATCGGGATCGGGAAGCCGCGCTGGGTCGCTGAACTCGATTACTCCAAACGCGGCGCAGCCGATGCTTCGATGCGTTCCTCAACCCGCGTGGTTTGAATCCGATTCCGTCCAGCCGCCGCCCAGAGCGCGATACAAGCTCACTGCATTCAACAGGCGCGACGCTTGAAATTGAAGCAACGTCTGCTGCGCCGTGTAGAGATCCTGCTGCGCCAGCAACACCGCCAGATAATTGTCCACGCCCTGACGATAACGCGCCGTGGTGAGATCAAATCGCTTTTGCTGCGCGGCCACGAGCTGTTCCTGCGCGGCCAGGCGTTCCTCCACCTGCGAGCGGACGACCAACGCGTCGGCGACTTCGCGAAATGCGGTTTGAATGGTTCGCTCGTAGGTCGCGACTTCAATCTGCTTTTCCAACGCGGCCACATCCAGGTTCGCGCGATTGCGTCCGGCGTTGAAGATCGGCACGGTGATCTGCGGCGAAAAGTTCCAGGCAAAAGACGGTCCGGTGAACAGATCGCTCAGGCTGTCGCTTGCCGTGCCGGCCGAACCGGTCAGGAGAATGCGCGGGAAAAACGCCGCGCGCGCCGCGCCGATATTGGCGTTCGCGGCTTTCAGACTGTGCTCCGCGGCCAGAATATCGGGCCGACGCTGCAACACTTCGGAAGGAATGCCCGCCGGGAACTCCGTGAGCAACGGTTGTTCGCGCAGCGCGTAACCTTGGGCGAGGTTCTCCGGCAAGGGTTGTCCGCTCAACAGCACCAGCGCGTTTTCCGACTGCGCTTTCAATTCCTGATACCGCGACACATTCACCCGCGCGGTTTGAACCTGCGCTTCGGCCGTGCGCAGATCGAGTTCGGAGGCGACCCCGAGGTCGAAGCTGCGCTTGTTCAGATCGTAAGAGGCTTGGACGGCGCGCAGCGTTTCCTGTGCGAGCGCTTCGGCTTCCTGCAATTCCAAGAGCGTCAAGTATTGGGAAGCGACTTCCGAGATCATCGCAATCAGGGCGCTCTTCCGCGTCACGGACGTCGCCAGATATTGTTCCAGCGAGGCGCTCTTCAAACTCCGAACGCGACCGAACAAATCCAGTTCAAAAGCCGCGCCGACATTGACGTCGTAGCTGCTGCTCGTAACGGCGTCGCCCGTGGTGGAAATTGTTTCCGGGACGCGTCGGCGCCCCCCGTTCGCGTTCGCATCCAGTGTGGGAAACAACGCCGAACGTTGAATGCGGTATTGAGCGCGGGTTTGTTCGACGCGCAGAATCGCGATTCGCAGATCGCGATTATTCTCCAGGCTTAACGCGATCATTTGTTTCAAACGCGGATCCGCAAAAAACTGCTGCCACTCAACTTCCGCTGCGGTTTGGCTGTTGGTTCCGGTCTGGCTGACCGGCCATGCGGCGCTGACGGGCGCAGCGGGCCGATCATACTTCGGCGTCATTGTGCAACCGGCCAGAGCCAGCGCGAAACCTGAAATCAACAAAGGAGTTTTCTTCATACAGCCTGTTCCCTTTCGCCCGTGAGACCTTCCGCGCTAGGCTGCGGCGATTGCGGTTTGGGCTTCCGTTTGAACAACCGCATCACGACCACGTAGAAAACCGGCACCATGAAAATGCCGAGCGCCGTGGCCGCGAACATGCCGCCCGCCACGCCGGTGCCAATCGCGTTCTGGCTGGCCGAACCCGCGCCCCGGGTCAGCACGAGCGGCATGACCCCGAGAATGAACGCCAACGAAGTCATGAGGATTGGTCGCAAGCGCAGATGCACGGCTTCCAGCACGGCCTCGACGACATCGCGTCCCGCCGATTGCAGATCTTTTGCGTATTCAATGATCAGGATCGCGTTCTTTGTCGCCAGACCGACGGTCGTCAGCAGGCCGACTTTGAAATAAACGTCATTGGGCAAACCACGCAATGTCGCGGCGAGCAGTGCGCCGAGAATACCAAGCGGCACGACGAGAATCACAGAAAACGGAATGGTCCAGCTTTCGTATAGTGCGGCGAGACACAGGAACACCACGAGCAACGACAGCAGGTAAAGCATCGGAGCCTGCGCGCCAGCGAGTCGTTCTTCAAAGGATTGACCCGTCCACTCGTAGCTGATGCCCTTCGGCAGTTGGTTGGCCATGGATTCCATGGCATCCATCGCTTCGCCTGTGCTTTTGCCGGGCGCGGCGCCACCCACGATTTCGATCGAAGGAAAGCCATTGTATTTCTGCAACTGCGGTGCGCCGTAGGTCCAGGCGACTTTCGTGAAAGCCGCGAGCGGCACCATTTCGCCCGCAGCGTTCCGGACGTAAACGCTTTTGACATCGTCGGGCGACATGCGATAGGGCGCGTCCAGTTGCACGATCACGCGTTGAATGCGATTCCCATTCACGAAGTTGTTCACGTAAGAAGAGCCGAAACTGGTCTGCAACGTCGCGTTGATCGCGCCGGGCGAAACACCGAGCGCGCTGGCCTTGTCTTGATCGACATCGATCTTAAGCTGCGCGGCGTCTTCCAAACCCTGCGACCGCACGCCGGCGACGTTTGGGTTTTTGGCCGCCATCGCGAGCAACTGAGTGCGTGCTTCCATCAGTTTGGCGTGCCCGAGGCCGCCCAGATCCTGAAGCTGAAAATCGAAGCCTGAGGAATTGCCCATTTCCGGAATCGCGGGTGGATTCACCGGAAAAATGATCGCGTCCTTGATCGAGGCAAAGCCCGCGGAAGCACGTGCAATCACGGCTTGAACCGAGTGTTCCTTGCCCGGACGTTCTTTCCAATCCTTGAGGCGGGCAAAGGAAAGAGCCGAGTTCTGCCCGCGACCGTTGAAACTAAAACCCGCGACCGTGATGAAGCTTTCGATCTCCGGCTGCTTGGCATAATATGCTTCCACCTGCTTCAACACGTCGTAAGTGCGTTCCTGCGTGGCGCCGACGGGCAACTGGATGTTTGTGATGAAATAGCCCTGATCTTCGGCTGGCAAAAATGCCGAAGGCATCCGGTGATAAAGAAATGCCACAGCGCCAAGGATGATCGCGAACGCCACCATGGAGACAGTTGCTTTCCTCAGAATTTTTCCCACGAGCGTCTGATAGCGCGTGGTTGCCCGGCCGAAACCGCGAT
>JBQCEJ010000245.1:0-2257 GCA_051960355.1 Verrucomicrobiota bacterium
AGTTGGGACACGCTCCACGCATCGGAGGGAAGCAACGGTGTGTATTTGAACTACGTCAGCAAACGCTTTGCCGAACCGCTGCTGAAGGTCGAAGCCGAAGGCTATTTGCCTGCGAGCCGGACGATTTCTGCAAACAATTCCACCAACATTGACTTCATCCTGACCAAAGGAACCGGCCCGAGCGGCACCGTGTTGAACTCGGAGGGAAAACCGGTCGATGGCGCCACTGTGATTCAAATCGGCAACGACTTCAATGCCGCGAGCCTCGATGGAAAGGGCGAGCTGAACGCCTACTGGAACAAGAACATCTCCACCAAGACCACGACCAACGGTCATTTCTCCTTCAAACCCGTCTGGGGAACAAAATCCGTGGCCGCAGCATCTTCAAAAGGATTTGCTTTTGTCAGCCTTGAATCGCTCGCCACGAATTCAACGCTGACCTTGGAACCGTTTGGGCAGATTTTCGGCACGTTGAAGAGAACTTCCGGGCTTGGAACCAATGAAGATCTGGATTTGGCTTTCGCAGATTTAAGCCCCGGGCGCTCGCCGATCAACCTCAACAACCACACCAAGACTGATTCGCAGGGGCGATTTGAGTTCATCAACGTTCCGGCGGGACATCTGCGGATCTCCTATCGCCAGCCTATGCCGGGTCCGAATCGCGGTGGCTGGATGAGTCCCAAACTGCAAGACGTTGAATTGCATCCCGGCCAGAGGCTCGAAGTAAATATTGAAACCTCCGACCGACCGGCTCCGGACGACACCATGTCTTACCGACCTCCGGAACCCAAACGCATTGCCGGAGCCGAAGTCAAAGGCATCGTTCTCAACCCGGCAGGCCAACCCGCAGCTGAATCTGCCGTCGCGTTGCAGGTGACAGGAAAGTATCTCGCAATCGGCAAGGGGGCGTTTGCTTCCACTGGAGCGCGCCACGATGGTTCCATTGTGGACGCGGGAGCGGATGGCAGTTTCACGTTGCCGCTCTATGAAGGCGCCAAATCCGTCATCGCTCTCAACGAGGAAGGCTACGCGCAGGTTTCCCTCGATCAATTGAAAGCGTCACCTCAAATTCGATTGCAAAAATGGGGTCGCATTGAAGGAACGCTGCGCATTGGACAGCACGCCGGCACAAACGAATCCGTGGTCTTGTCAACTGCACCACGACCATTGCAGATGCGCGCTCGCCCGTCGGACCGGCAAACCAACGATCTGACCGTCACCGATTCCAGCTCGATCGCGCTTGAACCGCCGATCTACGAATTCGATGCGTTCAAGGCCAAAACCGATGAACAGGGGCGCTTCGTCATCACGTTTGTGCCGCCCGGTGAGCACGGCATTGCCAGGCTCGTTCCGAACGGCGAAAATTCGTGGAGGCACCGCCTGCTGGGTACTGTGATGGTGAAATCAGGTGAAACAGCTCACTGCACTTTCGGGGGAAATGGCCGAACGATTATTGGCAAAATCAAATTCGCCGAGAGCGAAATGCCAGACTTGAAGCGAGCTTCTGTGATGATCAACACGCCCATTTCCCGGTTGATGGAGAAAAGCCGCCAACTGAAAACGGACGAAGAACGAAAGGCGTTTTACCAATCCGAAGAATTCCAGGCCGCCACTAAAGTTCAACGCAGCTTCCCAGCCACACTGCAGGCGGATGGTTCGTTCCGCGTTGACGACGTGTTGCCCGGCACCTACGAAGTGGCGTTCCAACCGCAACTACAACCAACGCTTGCGATGCGTTCCTTCACCGTCTTCACCTCGAAACAGGAACTCAACGTGCCGGAAGCCGGCAAAAGTGATGATTCACCTGTGGACTGGGGCGCCATTGAAATGAAGAAACTCACAGTTCCGATACCGGAAACGCCAGCCGCGAAAAAATAGGCGAACTCGCCCATAATACATATCTTCGCATCCTGATGCGTTGATTTTTAGCTTGGCAGCAAGGAGATTTTCGCCTAACTTCACGGCGTGAATCTAAGCCAAAAATACAGTCCCCATGCGGAATTGCTCCTCAAAGCCTTGCGCGAACGCATCGTCATTATCGATGGCGCGATGGGCACAACCATTCGCACTTACGGCTTGGGCGAGGCGGAGATTCGCGGCGAGCGGTTCAAGGATTCCAAGAAGGACCTGAAAAACAACGGCGACCTATATTCGCTGACTCAAGCCGCGACGATTGGCGACATTCACCGGCGCTTCCTGGAAGCGGGCGCGGACATCATCGAGACCAATACTTTTTCCGCCACGAACATCGGCCAGA
>JBQCEJ010000246.1:0-5103 GCA_051960355.1 Verrucomicrobiota bacterium
AGGCGCTCGCTGAATTGCGGGACGGCGGGGTTTCGCCTGGATTTGTGGTTTTGGACAACGGTTGGTCTCCTTCCACCAATGACACGTTCATCAGCTATCACGCCGATCTGGCAAAATTTCCCGGTGGGCTCCGGGATCTGGTGCGCTCGCTCAAAACTGATTACGACGTGCGGCAGGTGTTGATGTGGCAGGCGTACAATGGCTACTGGCGCGGAGCCGATCCCGCCGCGCTGCCTGGCATTGGGATTGAAATGGTCCAGCCCAGCTTGCCGGCGGCTTCACCCAACAGCGGCCCGGCTGGCTCGCAAAAGAAATTCTATCCCGGCGGTTATCGTCAGCCGATTGGAGAACCGGACTTGAACGCGTTTTACGCGAAGTTCCATCGTAATCTGCGCGACGACGGAGTGGACGGCGTGAAGGTGGATGCGATGGCGTGGATCGAAACGTTGGGCGAAGGTCGCGGCGGCCGTGTCCAAGCCATGCGCGACCTCGTCAAAGCCACGGCGCGTTCAGAGCACGATTTTTTCCACGGCAATGTCATCTGGTGCAGCTCGTGTTCCAGCGATTGCATCTTACAGGCACCGCGCTCGGCACTCATGCGTTCTTCCGGTGATTTTGATCCCGGCAAACAGGTTTCCCAAGGCCGACACGTGGCGGCCAACGCGCAGAATTCACTTTGGATGGGTGAATTTGTGATTCCCGATTGGGACATGTTTCAATCCGACAGTGCGGCGGGTGCGTTTCACGCCGCGGCGCGGGCGATTTCAGGCGGTCCGGTTTACATCGCGGACGAACTGGGCAAAACGGACTTTTCGGTGCTGCGCGAACTCGTGTTGAGCGATGGTTCGGTGCCGTTGTGCCTGGAACCTGGCAAGCCCGCGCCCGACAGTTTGTTTGCCGATCCTCTCCATGGCCGTCGGCTGTTCAAGATTTTCAACCACAATCCCGCCGGCGGCGCGGTCATTGGCCTGTTCAATTGCGCCGCCAACGGCGCGACCAATCAATCGCTCGATGGCGTCGCCACGCTGGCCGATGTGCCGGATTTGGCGGGAACGAATTTCGCAGCGTTCCGCCATCAGAGCGGGAGTTTGCAGCGGCTCAATCGTGCCGGCGAATTGCCAATCTTGCTGCCGGCGCTGGGTTTCGAGCTGGTCACCCTGGCACCGATCACCGATGGCTTCGCGGCGATTGGCCTGGCGGACAAGTTCAACAGCGGCGGTTGCGTGACGGCCGTGCGCCATGTGTCGGCGGAAAAGATCGAAGTGGACTTGCGCGATGGCGGCCAGTTTGTTGCCTGGGCCGAACGCGCCCCCGACGCAGTGACGGCTGATGGACGCTCGCTGGCGTTTCGCTATGACACCGCGGCGAAAATGCTTCGGGTGACTGTGCCCGAGGGAAAGCCGGTTCGCTTGCGCATCAAGCAACCAGGCGATCTGACTCTGCGGCGTTGAAAGTCTAAGCCCTTCGGAAACTACGAGGCGGAACGGAAGCTGAATATTTCTTCAGCACCCCAATGATGATCAGGAGCCCTCGACGGCAAACCCAGTCTCGCCTCAGAGGCCTTGAAGCTCGAAAAATTCCTGCGGTTTCGCCAGCGAGTTGGTCCACGGACTGGATGCATTGGGCACCGGTGTGTAAGGGCCGATGACGTTTGTGGCGGAGAGAAGTTGGAATCCGCTGCTCCAGGTTAAGACTAGCGTCGAACCGATCCGGGCGAATTGCAGGAGTGGGCGCGCTGCTGGAACCAGTTCGCCGGTCGAAAGCAGTTGTGCGGGATAGTTGCCTGACGGAAAACCGCCCGGATTTGCGAAGGTGATTTGGGAAAGCTGCGAGGCGTTCAGACCGGAAGCATTATTTCCAAAGTAGAGGTGAATGTTTGCTGAATTGTTCCAATTCGAAATGATCAAACGCGCCGCGGAAGTCCAGCTCACGGTCGAGCTGGGTGCGAAGCGGAGCTGCGCGGGCGCGCTCAGAAAGGTCAAGGTGGAATCAGCGGAGAGTCGTAATTGACCACCCCAAGCCTGCGTGAGTCCCATGCCGAAGCTTCCCCCCAAATCAAGGATTCCATTGTTCGTGAAAGTGCCAAGGCCGACCGAGGGGCCCCAGAGCAGGACCGAACCGCTCAGATGCAAGGCGTCCGTTATCAGGTCGCCACCCGTGAGTTCGTACTGGCCATCGATGGTGAGAAGACCGTGAACGCGGTTTAAACCATGTTCGTGTGCCAATCTGCCGGCGGGAGCGACGTTGATGGACGGAGTTTCCAAAGTTCCACCATAAAGGATGTACGAGCCGCCATCCAAGGTCAGGCTGCCGATCAGGTTGGTTCCGGCGTCCTGCCAGAAATAGGCGTTCTCGAGCACGGTGACGCTGGACGCGCGAAACCGGCAAGGTCCGGTTTCCAGAGTGGCACGCGCCTGCCCGGCATTGCCCTGAATGGTGACTTCGTTAGTGACGAGAACGTCGGCGTCCTCAACGTAGAAAAATGGCGTGCCAGAGAGATGGAGAGAGCCACACCGGACAATGCCATGGCGCAAGTATGCCGAAAGGTACCAGCCACCTGTGTCGGACCAGTTGATCTGTTTCATGTCCAACACGCCGCCAGTCATCAAGAAATTCCCTGGCTGCGTCACGCCGCCTGCGCCTGAGAGCAGGTTGCCCTGAAGCATGCCAGAACTCATATTGAAGTAACCTCCGTTCAGTTCCACGTCGCCGTAATTCGTCCCACCCGATTGCATGACCTGCGCGGCGCTGGACTGGAGATGTGTTCCATCGAGAGCGTAGAGAATGCCCGAAGCCAAAGTGTACGAGCCGTTGAGGAGGCTCAGTTTCTGCACGAGCGGGCTGCCGCCGTCCTGATTGAAATTCCCGGCAGAATTCGCTGCGCCCAATGTGACTTCGCCCAAGGTCATATTGGCATTGGTCGAATTAAACGAACCGCTGCGCACGGTGACGGGCGCCTTCACGTCCGCAAATCCGCCCACTTGCATGAAGGTTCCGCCATCGATGAGCAGGCTGCCACCGGCGACGCCATCCACTTCAAAATTGCTGTAGAGATTGTTGATGATTCCATTGGTGCCGATGCTGCAAGAGTTCAAAATTCTGAAAGGCGTGCCGAGACCGGTGTAGTTCAACAGCAGCGTGTTCAGCCCGTTCGTGGGAGCAGCTACGACCAAATTGCTCACCGTCAGCGAAGCCGGGAAATTGGCAAAAGTGGTGCTGTTGATACCAACTGCTTTGTAACCCGCATTCGTGAGGGTGACAGTCTGGTTTGAGGCCGGCAGAATGCGGAGAGACCAGGAGGGAGATTCCCAGGGCGCGCTGACGGGGTTTGTCCAAATATTCAATACTTGAGCCCGGCCAAGGGACAACAGTGCTGGCGCTAAAAAAATAAGAACCGTCCTCGCGTAAGCCTTCATAACTTGATTCCTGGCCGGCAAAATTTTGAACCGGGAAGGCGTTTGATGCAGTAGGGCTCAACCCGCAAAACTAGAACGTTGCATGCCCACCGCCTTCGTCGATTAATCGTGGTATCGGCCGTGCGCTAGCGCTTACGGGTGCGGAAGATTGTGGACGTTCAAAAATTTCAAACAGCTTCGCGTCTGGCTGCCGGCGAAACGTGATTGCTCGAAGAAATGCGAGTCTCGCCTGAATAGGCGAGGTGACGACCGGTGCCTGGATGCTAGTCTTTTCACAGTTCACAGCGTTGACCAATGTTCGGAAAAATATGACATCGAATCAAAAAAGCCTGTTTGCTTCATTCTCCGGCTTACTGCTGGCTGGCACCTTGGTGATGCTGTGGGGCTGCAAGGAGAAGTCAGCGGAATCCAGTGCGGTCGTGCCGCAAGCCGAGAGCATTGTGCAAAGCAACGCAGCGCCGGCTTTGCCGGAAGCCCCAGCCGCCGTCAGCAGTTCCCGCCCGCCGGCTAATTTGATGAAAGGCATTCAACCACCGCCCGCCGCGCTGCCGCAATGAGGTGGTTGGGTCGGGTCCAGAGACTGCGCAATGCGATAACGAATCTGACGTTTATCATGAAAGATCTGAAGAGAGTTGTTCCAAAAAGCCCGGTGAAGGAAACCTCGCGAGCCAGACCATCGGCGCGCATTCGCGGATTCACGCTGATTGAATTGTTAGTGGTCATTGCCATTATCGCCATCTTGGCGGCGATGTTGTTGCCGGCGCTCTCCAAGGCCAAGGCCAAGGCCCAAAGCACCCAATGCAAAAACAACTTGAAGCAGCTTGGGGTCTGGTTCGCTATGTATGACCAGGACTTTGGAAAGTATCCCTACGCAAACAACGGCAATCTGTGGCCCACCGACGAGTGGACTTGGATCCTGCCCAAGACCTATCTGTCCGGAGCGGCGGCCACCACCTTTGCCTCATCTTACATTCATCCGGCCATCATGCGTTGCCCCACGGCGGCGCGCTACAGCAACCCAGCGGATATGGGAACGATCTGGGGCTGGACCTATTCCATGAACCAGTTCCTGATGCGGATGAAGCCAAGCTTGGTAAGAAACCCCTCCGGCACCGCGCTGGTGATGGATGGGGAACACGGCACTTCGAGTTGGTGGAATCCCGCAACGCACTGGGGCATTCCGCCCTTCTTTGTGCATGATCGGCTTGGCGGTCAGGCTTGGGCGACGCGCGGCGACACGAACACGTTTGGGGTGGGGTCGATCAACGTCACCTTTACAGACGGGCACGTTGAAGGCCGAAAAGGGTCGCAGATCATGGCGGTCACGGCTGGAGGCAGCAAGAATCCCGAGGCGTTCCCGTTCTGGTTGCCATACACGCCTTTTGATATGACCGAGTGGTTGGCTCGCCAATAGCGATCGGCTGAAGGACGGCGGCGGCCAAAGGGAACCCGGCGGTGTTGATGAAGATTTCACGCGCCAACGGAGGGTCGGTGCTGAGCGTCGCTCTTTGGGTTCAAAAGACAAAACTCAAGCGCACCACTGAGTATCAGCCTCGAAAGACCTCGTCGGCATTGACCCCACCAATGGTGATTGTGCCAATGCCGGCAAGTCAGCCTCACAGGAGGCGAATTGAGAAGGACGGCTGCTATGTGCAGCCGGTGATCGTGCAGTCGGGGCAGTTATTTC
>JBQCEJ010000247.1:0-3426 GCA_051960355.1 Verrucomicrobiota bacterium
GGTGGATCCCGACTCCTGCGCCGACGTGTTGATCGAGAACTGTTTCCTGCATACCGGTGATGATTCGATCGCGATCAAATCGGGACGCGATCTGGATGGCAGAACGGTGGCCCGCCCTTCGGAAAACATTGTGATCCGCAATGTCGAGTTGGGTTCGCGTCACGGCGGGATCTGCATCGGTAGCGAAATGTCGGGCGGTGCGCGCAATATTTTTATTGAAGATTGCCGGGTTAATTCCGTCGATGCGGCGCTGTATTACAAGGGGAACCTGGACCGCGGTGGTCTGGTCGAACACGTTCGCGCGCGCCGCATTACGGCAAAGACCGTCTCAAGCGGGCTCGTTCGGTTCCAAACCGATTACAAAGAAACGGGCAAGCATAATTTCCCACCGACCTTCCGCGATTTTGTGTTTGAGGACCTTGCCTGTGACCAGGCACGTTCCTGCGCTATTAATATCGCAGGCTTGCCTGGCGCGCCCATTCGTGACGTGACGATCCGCCGGGCCAAGGTCGCAAAAGCCGGAACGCCTTATATCCTTGAGGAAGCCAGCAATATCCGTCTGGACGGGGTGGAGGTCAACGGGCAGATCCTGCCCTCAACCCCGCCACAAACTCCGAAAAAAGCGAAAAAGGCCAAGCTCGGAGGAGAAAATCTGGAATGAAGATCAAGGCCTCCACCTGGGTAACATCTTTAAGTTTATTACCGCGCCAGCGTCAAAGGCGTTTTCATGGTGCGGTATACCAGGCGGCGGGCGAAAAAGCGATTTCTTACCATCCAATCGACGCGGCCTTTTGAAACCCATTTATTATGAAAAAACTTCTGTCAATGCGTTCCACTGATACGGCTGATTTCCGGCGGTCCCGGAAAACGCGTTCCGATAACCGAACGCTCGTGAAATCCGCCATTCGGGTGTTTTCGTTTTTCGGATTGCTGTCAGTTCTGCCGTCGTTGGCCCAGCCCGAGCCGCCGCATCCAATGCTGAGCATTAGTTCGAAAAGCGGCAGCGCGGCAAACACGGTCACCAACTCCTGGACCGAAGAGCAGTACACGAACAATTTCACGCCGCGGTGGGCGCCTCGCAATGAAAGCTATAGCTTCGGGCCGGCTGTAGTGCCGAACGACACGGGCTGGTCGTGGAGTGCGTCAAATCCGAACCAGATCACCAGCAAGCCCAGCGGCACTATCTTTCCGTCCACGACGAATTACCTCGTCAGAACGCAGGCCGTGAACGTGTTTGGCACAACCGTGTACGCGCCTTACTACAACAAGGCGGGCAGCACCACGAGCAAATCATTTGTCTTCAATGTCATTGAATATCACAAGCGGGAGAAACTCCGAGGCGACCTGGAAAACCTGATGGGCGCGTATGTGAATACCAGCATCAGCGCGGCCAATCGCTATAATTACGCGCGCCGAATCGCCGTCGCGCTGCTGGATTGGGCAAGGTATTTCCCCAGTTACACGATGACGGACAAGAACAATTGCGTCTTCATCAACACCGATGCGAACTATGTGCTTTCGGGGGACGATCAGCGCTCCAGCGATCACAACGGGCTCGCGCATGAATGGAAGGACACCGACATTCTGGCGTTCGATGCCATTTACGACAGCGCAGCGCTGGCGGACCTGAGCACGGAACTCGGCTTCGACGTCCGCGGCTATATCGCGACCAACCTGTTCTGCTACGAGGGCGACTTCTTTGTCAACCGTGTGCCGATCGACGTCGCCATCACCAGCAACTTGTCCGAGCCCTACGCCATTCTGCCGCAGGTTGCGCGCGTGTTGAATCGGCCGGATTACATGATTTGGATGGACGCCTATCTCGACGCCACCGTGCGAAAGAAGATTCGCCGCGACGGCGCTCTGGAGGAAGGGTCCGCCTATTCCTACGGTTACGTGAACCAAAATCAGGAGGCCGCGCAAAACGCCATCAATTTCTTCATCGATCGCGCCGCCACAAACGACACGATGCTGGCCATCAGCAATCGCACGAGGATTGCGAACAACGTCATGCTCTACGGCAAGAAGCAGTGGGAGGCCATTGCGCTGCCGAACGGATTGCTGCCTTCGCTGGGTGACACGCCTTACAACAGGTATTTCACCGCGCGCAACGCCGGCTCTTCCGCGATCCTGCCTGCGTACGGCCAGGTCTCGATGGGCGCCGGCTCGTCCAGCAGCACCGCCGTGCAGATCAATCAGAACTTCCCCGGCACCAACAACCCTATGCGCTGTGATATGACGGCGTATGTGCTCTGGGCTTTCAACAACGAGTATCTTGGGAATATTCGCTATTACAACGGCGCGATTGGACGCGATTTCGGCGAACAGATGCTGGAGAAACGCGCCATCACAATAGATCGCTCGAACCTCTCGCCCTACACCGATGCCGACACATATGGCAACGGCGATCTTACGCTCTATGAACCGGGCAACAACGGATTCGCGATGACCGAAATCGACGGGCAGCGCGCCTATTCCAGCAAGGCTTCGCGTTATCAGCGGTTAATGCTTCTCAACAGTGTCGACTTGAACCGGCCTTACATCATTGACGTCTTTCGCGTAACCGGCGGCACGACGCACGATTACACATTCCACGGTTCGATTATGTGGGATTCGACCGGCCAATGCAGCTTCCCGCTCGTTACAAACACGCAGACCTATCCGATGCTTGAAGGAAGTGAAACATGGAACTCTGCGAACAACACTCCGTATTACGGCTACTGGCGCAACGTCAGCAGCAATCTGGCGCCCGGAGACTTTCAGCTTTCCTATCTCGATACCAGCCGCTCCTCCGGCCGCGACGTCAAATTGTGGATGACGGCTGATCCAAACATTTACAATGTTTATCTCGGCTGGACGCCCGTGCCGGCGCGGGACAATACGTCCGTGGGTAATTTCTTCAACAGCGCCAACCTGAAACGCCCGTCCGCGATCATTCGCCATCGCGTCGGAAGCGGGACGTTGCAGGACCTCTTTGTCAGCGTGATCGAGCCGGTCAAATCCGGCGTCAGCACGATCCAATCCGTTCAGCGCCTGCCGATGGCTGGGAACAGCCTTGAATCCTGCGGACTGAAAATCACGTTCACCGATGGTCGCGTGGACACTTGCATCGTCAATCTCCAAAACCCGGTCGTCGCTGGCGCAACCGGCGGTTCCGCCACGGTCACCACAGCCGATGGCAAATATTCGCTGACCGGCCGCGTGGGCGCGCACATGGACCAGCCGGGTGGCGATTCGCGAGTCTGGACGATGAATGCCACCGATTTTCAATATGCCGGCCGTCGCTTGACCACGCCCGATACGTCTTACTCAGGTTGGATTGCCGGCGAAACGCGCAAGCTCACCGGCGGCAGCAACGATGCTTTCACCACCACCTCGCCGCTGCCCGTGGGCACCGCGCTGCGCAATAAATTCCTTTCGCTGACC
>JBQCEJ010000248.1:0-3276 GCA_051960355.1 Verrucomicrobiota bacterium
GAATCCATCCCGAAAGGTGAAAACACAGAAATGCCGCCTGAATCGGTGACAGCAGATTTCGACACAGGAAAGAGTTACGACAAGCACTTGGAGGCAAATCACTCCGGGGATTTTCCGCGTGTGTTGATTGAGCCATCGGCGGCAGTTCCGGTGGCAATCACGTATCCGGAAGCGGCTGCGGGCGAAACGGTGGTTGCTTGCGTTATGGACGGCGGCAATCTCGGCGGAGAACTGGCGCAGAATTTGGTTTTGGACAAACAGGGTCGGTTGCAGTTCGTGTTCAATGCGGGCGAATCTCTTGGAATTTACCGCGTCACCCTCCGACATGGGAATTCGCTTAAAACGCTTCGCTTTTGGGCTGGCCCGCCGCTAACCGTTGCGACCACACCTCTGCCGAAAGGAAATTTGTAAATAGAACCGTGGAGCTCAACCAACTTTGACGCCGAATATGAAAAATAAAAAATTTTTAGCCCTGAGTCTCTTCTTTTTGAGCGCGGCAATGAGCAATGTCCTAGGACAGAATGTGCGGCCGGGTTGCGCCAACAATAGTGGCCCTGGGCCTGGTGGTCCTTCAAGTTGTCCAACCGCTCAAGGTGGCTCGAATCCTTTTCGTGCATTCGGTGGCAATCTAAACCGTGAGGTGATCGATTTGGAAGTATTTGGAGGGGTTGGGCAACACCAGTTGGCGTTTAAACGCTATTACAACAGCCGGCTGGATCTCGGTAGCCGCGGTCTGGGCGACGGAGCTGCCTGGGTTCATCAATATCGTTGGAACATGGACGCTGCGGCGACGAACAACAGCACGGGGAATCCGGTGCTGTCAGTGGACTTTCCTAGTGGCGAAAACTATGTGTATGAAAAGCTGACAACCAACGAATGGCGGACAATTTACGGCGTTGATTCGTGGATCGAGCAGACAACCAGCACAAACTTCATTCTCCGAAATAGTGTCGGCTGGGCTTACGAATTCAACAAGCTGCCGAACGGGAACTATCTGTTCAAAAGCTTTGTTGATCCGGAACAACTGCGTTACACCATCGGGTACAACAGTTACAATTTCATGACAAACATCATGGAACCGGGTGGGCGTTATCTATCAATCACTTGGACGAACTTCGTCCCTTCAGGAGGCAGCAGCAGTATCTCGGTGATCCAAAAAGTGTCCACCAGCGACGGCCGTTATGTGATCTTTACCTACACGAATTTGCCCGCAATTGCGCCATACACAGCTTTGGCAAGTGCAACCTACAGCGATGGTACCACAGCAAATTACCGGTATATCCAAATGGCCGTCGGTAATCATCGTCCATTGCTCGCTGAAGCTCAGGACACGCGGTACGCGGGAACCGCCAATCACATCAAATATGAATATTGGGAAATGACCAACGGCACGGGCGGACAAGTGTTCCGAGAACTGAACGGTGAAACTGACGAGGAAATTGCCCGTTTTGGTGCTTACAGCACGAACTACTATACCTCGGATATGGTGACCAACGCTGTGACCTACGCGAACGGCGGGGTGCAAAATTTCGTTTTTCAGGGACAGAATCACGCTGGCGACTATGGCGATAAATTGTTGTGGAAAACAGATGCCTTGGGCAATAAAACCTCATACGGCTACAGCGATGGCGGTAATGGTTTCATGATCGCTGAAACGAATGCGCTTGGTCAAGTAACCCGCTTTGGACGGGACAGTCTGGGCCGCATTCTGGCGCAGACCAACGCCGACAATTCCACACGCTATTTCACGTATGACAGCGTGGGGCGGATTTTGACCTCGACAGACGAGTTGAACCGAGTAACGACCTGGACTCGGGACAGTTTGGGCAGGGTGACGCAAATCACGTATCCAGACAATACGACCGAAGGCTTTGGCTACAATGTTTTCAATCAGGTCAACAGCCATACCAATCGCAATGGCAGCGTGGAAAAGCAGGTTTACTTGAGCAACGGTCGTTTGAAAACACAGACCGATGCTTTGGGCGGCGTCATCACCTATACCTACACCGATGCCAACCTGCCGGCCAGCATCTCCAATTCGCTCAAGCAAGTGGTGCGTTTTGCCTACAATGACCGTGGCCAGGTGACCCTTAAAACCAATGCGGATGGCACTATTCTCCGCTATGGCTACGATGCTTGGGGCAATCGCACCGCCATAACCAACGAGCTTGGAAATGTAACCCTATACACGTATGACGAATTTAAACGCCTGATTAGCGTGACCGATCCTTTGAACCGCACGACAACGTACAGCTACGACTTTGCGCTGCCGGGCGGCGGGAGTGCTTGCGGGTGTGCGAACACAAAAAACAATCCGAGCCTCATCGTCAACCCCAGCGGCCAAGCCACGGCGTTTCTATACGACTTAGAATGGCGGCGCACGGGTGTCATCCGCGGCTACGGGACCAGTGATGCGGCCACCAACCAGACAGTTTACGATGCCGCAGGCAACCTCGTTACCAGCATCGATCCCAACGGACAATCCTGGAGTTACACCTACGACAACCGGAACCGCCGTATCACAGCCAGTGACCCACTGGGTAGAACCACGACCTGGACCAATGATGTTGCCGGCCGAGTTGCAGCGCAGGTTGCCCCCGACAATACTGCAACCTTTTATGGATACGACCTTATGGATCGACGCATAGCTGAGACGAACGCGTTGAATCAGATCACGCTCTATGGTTTCGATGTCTCCGGCAATCTCACCAGCCTGACCGACGCAAACAACAACGTGACGCAATGGAGCTACGACCTCTTGAATCGGCAGATCTCTAAAATCTATGCGGACAGCACGCACGATGACTACGGCTACGACGCCTTGGGCAACTTGAAAACGCAGACAAACGCCTCCGGACAGGTGGCGACCCACAGCTACGATAAGCAAAATCGTTTGACGAACTCCGTGTGGAGCGGCGGCAGCGCGCCAACCGTGACCCGCAGCTATGATGCATTGGGACGGTTGATCAAGTTGAACAACGGCAATGTCACTTTGGGATATGCCTACGACGCGGCCAATCAGTTGCTGGCCGAAACGAACGTAATCAGCGGGAACACCTTCATCACGGGTTACGGCTACGATTTGGATGGGCGGAAACAGACGCTGATCTATCCGAGTGGGAACATGGTGACCAACACCTTCACGGCACGAGGACAGTTGCAAGAGATTTACGCGAACACCCCGCCACCCTTGGCGACCTTCGCTTACGACCTGGATGGACGCCGCACCAGCCGGGCACTTGCGAATGGGGTGACGACGGTTTACGACTATGACAT
>JBQCEJ010000249.1:0-7868 GCA_051960355.1 Verrucomicrobiota bacterium
GAAGGCGTCCACCGCGAATAACTTGAACGCGTTGTTGTTCCGGCCGGTCAGGTTGCTGCGGATCACGCCGCTGTCAGGGACAATCGGGAAATTTTTGGAATCCGTGAAACCGGTCACATACGCACTGCCGGCGGCATCGACCGCAAGCCCGAGCGCACCATCGTCGGTCTTACCACCAAGGTATGTCAGGTAAACCAGCTCGTTCGAAACGGCGCCGTATTTCGCGACAAACGCATCGCCAAACAGTCGTATCCCGCCCGCGTAATGGTTGGTGTAGGCACCCGGCGTGGTGGGAAGATTTTTGGAAAGGGTTTCCCCCGCGACGTAGATATTGCCGGCGGCGTCCACCGCAATCGCCCAGCCGTTTTCAGTTTTTGAACCTCCCAGAAAAGTGGAAAAATCCACCACCGGATCAATCACCAGCTGACGATTGCGATCATAGTGGCCGACGCGAAAACCAACGGTGTTCCTGTCCGTCAGAGCATAACGGCCTTCCACCGGCTGACGACGGCCATTCACGTTCTGATAAATGACCGGCCGATGCTGCCGGATTTCCTGCGAACCGATCTTGAGCACCAAGTCGCCTCGCGCATCGACGGAGACTTTATCCGCTCCTTCAATGCGAAATGAAATCTGATCCGGTGAAGCCGATGACTGAAGCACAAAATCGTATTCCAATCGCGCGGATTGATCCGCGTAGTAAACCAAATCGATTCCGGGATAAACCTCAGCCACCTTGACGCGGGCGAACAACGGAACGCCCGTGCGCCACTGGGCTGAATCACTGCCAAGCAGATAGTTGACCTTGCCGGGCAACGACTCCAACCCGCTCATCATGGCGCTCGTATTCGCTCCTTCCAAAACGAGTCGAACCGTGCGGATGGCCGCCGACTGATTTTCCACCGCTGCTTTGGACGGGAACGATGACGCCGCCGAATGCTCACCAATCGAGAGCACCGCGACCGTTGGTTCCAGCACAACGTCGCAATCCTGCCCACGCGCGACAAAGCTTTCGTTATCCGAGCTTCGCGTTGCTTCGAAATACAGCGGTGCCTTGCCCAGTGAGGCAATTCGTTCGGAAACGGCAGGCGTTTGCACCGCGCTGGCCGAAATGCCGACGAGTAACGAGGCCATGACGGCGGCGACTCCGTTGAGCGAAATAGCAGAATTTTTTGCGGACGAACTCATATTAAAATGGGCGCTCAAAACCGACTCCGAATTGGAACCGACCGGAACCACCGTTGTTTTTGTCGTGATGAATTGGAATGCCGTAATCCAGGCGCAGCGGCCCAATCGGCAGATTCAGGCGCAGGCCCAACCCCCAGTTGCTGTTGTAATCGCTGAAATTGAACGTGTACGGATTGTACATCACATTGCCGATGTCATAGAACATCGCAAAGCGCAGGCGTTCAATGATCGGCAAGCTGTATTCCGCTGAACCAAAATAGTAAGTATCGCCGCCAACCGGTTCCTTGCTGCCCGAAGAAAGCTGCCGCGGGCTGATGCTGCGGTATTTGAAACCGCGCAACGAGTAAAGACCACCAAGATAGTACCGGTCGTAAAACGGCACCTGATCGGTCGAGCCATAGGAATCGGCCACGCCCGTGCCGCCCAACAATTCCAAGACGTGACCGGTAAAGAATCCTTTGAAGTACCAGTGCGACTTCAATTCGATCTTGTAGTAATTCTCGGTTCCGCCGAACGGCCCGGCGAGATCAATGGAAAACTCGGTGCGTTGGCCTTTGTTCGGCAGCGTCGTGCTGTTCCGCGTGTCGTAGGCCAGCGAAACATCGAATTTCGACAGCATGGTGTCGCCCTCTTGCGCTTCGATGTCCGGCGGGATGACCGGCGTCGCGTACGGAATGTTATTACTGCTGCCGACATTCCCATTCAGATTGATCCCGACATTTTCCAATCGATATCCCACGCTGCCGATGACGAAATCGCTGCCCAGCGCCTTGGTCAGGCTGATATGACCACCGGTGCGCGTTTCATCGTATAAGTTCTCCAAGCTCTGAAAGTTCAATTCGCGATGATACAGATCGACTCCCAAGGCCAGCTTGCGCCCGAGGAACCACGGCTCAATGAACGACATGAGGTAATCTTGCCGCTGGGTTCCCAACTGAACCCGCAGGCGCAGCTTCTGACCGCCGCCCGTAAAGGTCGGAGGATGGAACAGATCGAAATTTCCCTGAGTCACTTCGGCAAAGCCCACCAATGAATCCACAGAGCTGAAACCCGCGCCGAGGCTCAGGTTGCCGGTGTTCTTTTCATCGACACCGATCACGAGATTTTTGCGATTCGGCACATCGGTCGGCTCGGGTCGGGCATCCACTTTCTCGAAATACTGCAACCCTTCGAGCCGCTGTTTGCTGAGGCGAACGCGGACCATGTCAAACGTCTCGCCGGGCGAAACCGCCAGTTCCCGCCGGATCACGCGGTCCTTGGTTTTGTCGTTGCCGCGAATCTCGATTTTTTCAATATACGATTTCTGGCCTTCATCGATTTTGAACTGCAGATCCATGTTGCCCGTGTCGGTGTTGGGAATGCGCGCCACGTTCAGATTCCGGGAGACATCGATGTAACCTCTCGCGCCGTAGAAATCTTCAATCTGCTGGGTGTCATCGGCGTAACCTTTGGGAGTAAACACGTCGCCCACATCCATCTTCAAACCGTTTGGCCCGAGCTTCGTTTTATTGACCAGAACGCCCTTGGGTTGCAGCGCACGCAGGCCGGCGGCAATTTCCTCATTCGAGAAAAGCTGGTTCCCGCTGAAGGTCACCGAACCGACTTTGTACTGGCGGCCTTCGTAAACCACGAACCGAATCACCATCTTGCGCGGCGTGGGATAATCAAACCGAACATCTTTGATTTCGAAATCGATATAGCCTCGGCTGCGGTAGAAGTCCGCGAGGCGTTCCTTGTCGTCTTCAAACTGCTCTTCCTTGAACACGCCGCTGCCTGTGATCCACGAAAACATCCAGCGTTTCCGGGTTTTCAAAACCTTGCGCAGTTCTTTTTGTGAAAACGCGCTGGCGCCAAGAAAATCCACTTCGACGATTTTTACCTTCTGACTCTCTTTGATCTCGAAGGTCGCCGTCGCCCGCGCTGTGTCGGAATCAATGTTCGCGATGTATTTGACTTCGGTTCCGGGATAGCCGGCCTTCTGATACATCTTTTGGATTTCCTGGCTGTCGGTGAAGAGCTTGCGTTCATCCAGCGGCTCACCCGCTTTCGACGTCAATTTTTTCTTCAGCTTTTTGTCACTGTATTTGACGTTGCCCTGGAATTTGATGTCGGTCAGGCGAGGCTTGGCTTGAACCACGTAGGTCAAAATGATGCCGTCAGCCGAGGGCTCTTCGGTGACCCGGATGTTGTAGAATTGTCCCGTGGCGTAGAGATTACGAACGTCGTCATCGGCGGCCAGGCGCAGGTAAGGATCGCCGACTTTCACCCGCAGATTGGCGCGGATCAATTCAACACTGACCTCTTGCGGGCCGATGTGTTTGATCTGGATTTTGGCGACTTTAAGCGAAGGTGACTGCCCGGCGACTGACAGGCAGGCGAACAGCAGAAACAGGCCGCAAAGGCGAAACAGTAATTTCATCGTGATCAGTTGTGCACTTCGTCGTCGCTGATTTTGGCGGCATTTTCAAATCGCGTGAACGATCGCAGGAACGTCAGGTTCACATCGCCCGTGGGGCCGTTGCGCTGCTTGGCAATCAACAGATTCACCGCCACCGCATCTTCGGTTTCACCCGCGTTCGTCGCATTGTCGTCATCGTCGCCGCTGCTCGGCTTGTAAAGCATCGCGATCAGGTCGGCGTCCTGCTCGATCGCGCCCGATTCGCGCAAATCCGACATGCGAGGCTTGCGGTTCTTGTCCTTCTCCATTTCGCGGTTCAACTGTGCGAGGACAATGATCGGCACTTCGAGTTCCTTGGCCAGCGACTTGATACCGTTGGAAATGTCGGCGATTTCCTGCTGCCGGTTTTCAGCCCGGCGCGCAGTAGAATGGAGAAGCTGGAGATAATCAATCACGAAAAGCTTGATGCCATGCTGCTGCGACATACGCCGCGCCTTGGCCCGCATCTGGAGAATCGAAAGCCCCGACGAGTCATCGATGAACAACGGCGCATTGGCCAGCTTGCCTGCCGAACCGGTCAGCTTCGGGAAATCCCGCTCCGCCAGAAAACCATCGCGAATATTGCGCAGGTTGACCCGGGAACGGGAACACAACATAAGCAAAACCAGCGACTCGGAGGTCATTTCCAGGCTGAATACGCCCACCGGCAGCTTCTGGTCGATCGCCACATGTTCGGCGATGTTCATTGCCAGCGAAGTTTTGCCCATGGAAGGGCGGGCGGCGATAACCACCATTTCGCCCGGATGCAAACCGCTGGTCATCTTGTCCAGATCGGTAAATCCGGTGGGAACACCGGTGAGCATGCCCTGACGCTGATGATAGTCTTCGATCGTATTGATCGCCTTCTTCACCAACTCCTTGACGGTCGCGTTTTCGCCCGCCACCCGCGATTCACTGATCTTGAGAATGTCGCGCTCCACTTCGTCCATCAACTGATCGACCTCGCCCTCGTGATCATAAACTCGCGCCACTACGTCCGAGCAGGTGTGAATCATTTTCCGCAGCAGATACTTCTCAAAAACGATTTCCAGGTAATAGCTGATGTTCGCGGCCGAAGGCACCGTGTCCGGCAATGACGCCAGATAGGCCAGTCCGCCGACCTGTTCCAGAAGCTGCTTGTCCTTGAGATGCTGCTGCAAGGTGATGACGTCGATCGCCTCGCGCTTGTCGTACATTTCAACCAGAGCGGTGAAAATCGTTTGATGGCGCAGATCGTAAAATACTTCCGCGCCCGGCTTGAACTTCTCGATGCATTCGTTGAGGCAATCGTTGGGCGAGAGCAGCACGCACCCCAGCACGCCCAACTCGGCTTCCTGCGAATGCGGCGGCAGACGGTCCACATTGGTCGCGGCGGCCGAAGACGCGCGCCGCGCACGCTTGGTGCGCTTCAAATCCGCCGAACCGGCGCCGTCACTCGAAACAGAATCAATCATGAGCGCACCACGAGACAAGATTTCGCGGTTCTGTTCAAATCCGAATTGCCGGAACTTAATGACAGGTTTTTAACAGCGCGCTAGGAATCGCATGTGACCGGGGAGACAACCTGCTTGAGCAGGCAACCTTGCCAGAACCACGGTCTGGTCGCGCCACGCATCATTGTGTCCTGCCATTGGTCCCGGGCACTCATAGACGGGGTTGACAGGCGGGCTATCCCTCGACTGCTTTGGGTTCAGTGTCGCGAGCCTTTGGCCGAGGGAAGCGTGAGTTCGTGTTCTTCTCCCGATTCGACAAGTTTTATCTTCACCGAATCCGGGCGGATCGCGAGACAGCGAATGGTGACGTTCGTTTTGCCGAGCCGCACTTTGCCTGATTCGCCGATGGTGAAGGATTGATTGTTGATCAGCGCCAAAGGCTGGTTCTTGGTTCCGGAAACTCCTTTCAACATCAGCGTCTCGGGGCCTGCACTCGGACTGCTGCCGTAAAATGGAAGGTTCGTAACCGGCACCAGCGGCGGCGGCGGCATTTTCACGTTGCGAAGCACCTCCGGATCGTCACTCAATTGGTCGTCAACGCCGTATCGCATCCAATCAAGCACGTCATTGAACCCAAACTTTTTCTCCGCCTCCACGAACCAGTCAATTTGGCCGCGCGTGTAGGCGTTGTCCAAGATGTCCTGCTTCTGCCTTTCATTCTGTTCCGCCGTCATTAACAAGTAAGCGACCAGTTCACAAAATCCTTCCTCCGCGTCGTGGCCCAGGCGTTTTTTGCGTTCAGCGGGCACGTTGTCCTGAACCCAGGCGTGCGAGTATTCGTGGGCACAGGTCGACCTCAAAGCGCCGCGTGTCAGGCCACTCAGGATTTTGATCTCGTGCGAAACAGTGCCGCTGTTGGTTCGGTTGTAATACAGACCCAGAATGTTGGGACAGGAATAATCGTTGCCCGGCACCTTGAATTCCAGCAGATCCACGCGGTCAATCACCGCGACACTGAGGTTGGTTGGAAATTCTGTGAAACGAGCAAATAGCCGGTCGAGTTTCTCCCTCACCTCCAGCGCAGTCTCATGGGCTTCGGTCAGGTTCAACATCGCGGTCTTCTCATCCCGCGGACAGAAGAAGCGGCCATCGGAAAGGTGAAGCGCCCCAACCATCACCGGCAACCCGCATGCGAAACAATCATCCTTCAACTGCGAACAGTCATAACAGAGATACACCTTTTCCCCGATGATCTTGTCCGCGTAGAGAAACGTGCGACCATAAATCGGCTGCGAGCAGACCGCGCAGAAGTCAGCCGCGGCTTGCGACACGGCCATCAGGAAACAAAAAAACATCACGGCACAGAAAGCAAAGCGCCGGATGGATCGTTTTCGTAACTGTTGATGAAATTTGACCGCCACCATCGCAGCCTAGGCAATCGCCCAGCACAGGTCAATCGTCACGGAAGTAATTGCGGAACAACGGAACAACTCGCGTTTTTTTTGTTCATATGATTGTGCATTTTGTTCCACGACTCAGTGAACAGCGCAGATGCGCGATGGCAAAACCTCCGTTCGCGTCAGAGGCCAGGCGTTCTCAGCAAAAAAAAAACCGGGCTGATCAGTCAGAGGATAACTGAGCAGCCCGGGGAATGTTCGAATTTGGTACTTCAGGGGATGACGGAGATAATCGGCATGGTCTGTACCACAACCAACACCGAAATTTAAAATTCAAAGAACGAAAACCGACACTCCAACAATTCCCTGCCCGATTCAACCAGACCCGGATCCTTCCGTCAAACAAACATAAAAAGTATTCATTCATGTTGAATGAATCATTAGCCAAAACACTTTCCCAATTCATACGTTTCGAACCTGTTTAATGATTTTCTGAAGACAACTTATTTCGACCGGATTTTTTCAACATTGCTGTTTACAGAGGCATGTTCGTTGTTAGTATCCGAAACGAAGCGAGCACCCATGAAAAAAATTGAAGCGATCATCAAACCGTTCAAACTCGAGGATGTAAAAGAAGCTTTGGCCGGTCTGGGCGTGGAAGGGATGACCGTTTCGGAGGTCAAAGGGTTCGGCCGGCAAAAAGGGCACACGGAGATTTACCGCGGCAGCGAATACACCGTTGATTTCCTGCCCAAGCTGAAGATCGAAGTAGTGCTGCCGGACGCCGGTGTGGACGCGGCCGTGGACGCTGTGGTCAAGGCGGCGAAAACCGGCAAAATCGGCGACGGAAAAGTCTTTGTCAGCAAGATCGAGAATGCAGTTCGCATTCGCACAGAAGAAACCGGCGATCAGGCAGTTTAACTTCTCCCTCGCACCATTCGCGACGGGGAACCAACCCAACATTGCAGAGAACCTGAATTCAAAATGAGCACACCCAAAAGCGTAATTGAATTGGCAAAGAAGAGCGGCGCGAAGATGGTGGATATCAAGTTCGTGGACACGTTTGGTTCCTGGCAACATTTTACCTGTCCGATCGGCGAACTGACCGAAGCGGTCTTTGCCGAAGGCTTTGGATTCGACGGCTCCAGCATCCGCGGATGGAAAAGCATCGAAGCCTCAGATATGCTGGCCGTTCCGGATCCCAAGACGGCTTTCATCGATCCCTATTGCGCCGTACCAACATTGAGTCTGACCTGTACCATAGCGGAAACGGGCACGCTGGAACCGTATTCTCGCGATCCCCGAGGCATGGCTCAACGCGCGGAGAAGCATCTCCTCAGCACCGGATTGGCCGATCAGGCGTTCTTCGGCCCGGAAGCCGAGTTTTTCATTTTCGACAACGTACAATATGAG
>JBQCEJ010000250.1:0-5651 GCA_051960355.1 Verrucomicrobiota bacterium
GTCATCGCGGCGGGAAAGCTGTTGAAGGCAATCTCCTCACACCGGTCACTCCAGACCGGATCGCCAGTGATTTTCATCAACATTTCGAAGCTGTGCATGAATTCCACGATGCCGCATGTCTCGATCCCGCCGCGCGGATCCGTGAATCCCGTACGGCAATTTTCGTCGCCAACGAAACCGCCGCCGGGCATCTGACCATACATGCCCATCAGCTTGCTGTAGTTCCGCTCCGCCGAAGTCAGATGAGCCGGATCCTTCGACAACATCCAGGCCACAGTCCCGGCACGGAAGCCTTGGGCGAGATTCACATTGTGCCAGTTGACGATGTCGTTGTCCCAGCGGGCCATGCCGACGTGAATCTTCCCCGCCAAATCCAGCAGCCACTTCTCGCCCGTGCGGTTGTACAGCCAGAGGGCGCTTTCGATGTTGTCACCGGCGCGAAGCTTCGGCCAGTAGCCCTCGCCAAACGCGCTCACCGGCAGCGTATTCTCCCATTTCAGGTAGCGAGTCATCACCTGAATCACGTGCGGGTCACCGCTGAATTCGAAGTAACTCTGAAGCGCGTTCAACATGACCATGTGCGGCCAAAGATCAGGCTTGCCATCGAGGGATTGGAGCAAGTCGCGCGGACCGAACCAGCCATCCTCGCGCTGGGATCCCATTGCCGAGTCGAGCCACTTCCTGGCCTGGGCGATGATTGCCTCATCCTTCAACACATAGCCCAGATCGCCATAACCCTTCAGCCAGTAAGGCAGCTCTTCCCAGCCCGCCCCGCCCCGGCCCTCCTTGTTGCCCCAGGCACTCTTCTCAAAATCAAGCCAGGGCGAAATTTCATTCAGATGCCCGATCATCCCGTCCCGCTCCAACTCAAGCTGGTGCCGCAGCCAGCCCTTGGGCGTGATGCTGCCGACGGGCAATTTCACAAAAGGACTCGGCGCCAGCGGCGCCCGATTGGCCGTGTAGAACGAGTTGGTCGCGGTGGTCTCAGGCCGATCCACAACTTTGACCGAGGCAAAGCCAGTCTGAGCGGCAAACACCAATCCGGCCGCGATGCAGTGAAGTGCGTTCGAGTTCATAGGCGGGCAATCATCGACGACTGTCTTCCAAACACATTCATGGAAATTTGAATCCGCATAAAATCACCGGCTCATGGCGCTTTGAACACCTGGATTTCGGAAAGCCCGATGTTCTGCTTCGCCGCTTTGACGCCGGTTACAACAAACATCAGCCAGTTCACTGTTTTGGACGGGAAACTCACTTCAAGTCCCTGTCTGGCATTGTCGGGCAAGGCGTCGGTCGCCAGCGTCGAACCATCGCTGAACACCAGCAGGCCGGAGGTGATCTGGTCGAGGTCGTTCGGCCGGTCGAAAAGCGTCACCCGGTTGATGTTTTGCGGCGAGTTCCAGGTCAGTCTCAACATAGCGGTGTCCGATTCGCCCTTACTGGCCCATTCGTTCTGAATGTCACCCGGATAACCGCCCACCACGCCATCGATGGCGCCAGCCGCCGCGTAGTCCGGCTGTGTGGAACTGACCGTGACCGTGGCGTCGCGGGCCACATTTCCCGCGTGAGCCGCTGCCTGCGGAACTTCAACCGGCGTCAACACACGCAGTTCCTGCAAACACATTGCGTAACGACTGCCCGAGGGACGCGCCCTGAATGTGGTTCCGCCCCAACCGGAACTGAAGTTAGCCGAGTAACACAACCAAAGCCCTTGCCCATCCTGAGCAATGAACTTGGAAGGAATGTTCACGAAGTAAGCCTGCTCGCCGAAATCCTTGAGGAAGGAGACCATCTTCCAAGGGCCGGTGACGCGGTCGGATTCCAGAATGTAAGTGCTATAGCGCGACACCGTGTTACCGCCATCCGTAACGCACATGAGAAACTTCTTGAGCGCGGCATCGTAGGTCATCGTTACGCAGCCCATGTGATCGCGCCACTCAGCGACCGGTTGGATCTTCGCAAAGTCGTGCGTCCAAAGCGGGGTCCCTTGCGGATCGTGCCCGGCGAAAAATTCATACTTCGACGCATCGTTCATGTTCTCGATGCTGGGCGTGACACGGATCAGATAGACTTGGTCAGCCGTAATCCAACTATTGTAGGCGAAGCGCCGATTCTTCCCGTCGCTGGAACCTTGCGCCACAAGATATGCTTTGCCGTCCGGCGAATGTTCCATGTTCTTTCCGAAATCCACAAAGTGCGGCGCGCTGATTTTGACCGGTTCACCATTGAGAGCGTGCTCGCCAAAGAGCGGCTTGTCCGGCGTGCAAGGTGTCTGCGTCCAGGTCTTGCCCAAATCCGTTGACCAGCGAAAACCGACGAACGGCCCAAGCCACGGCCAGTTGTAGAGAACGCCATCGTCACGTCGCACGCCCCCGCTCGGATGCAGGCAATAAGTGCCGTAAAACCAAATGCCGTTGTAAACCAGACTGCCGCACGGATAACGCCCTTCATAAGGCCGCGGGCTGGACTTGAAAACGCCTTGGTCGGCGATGACCAGTTTCAACGGATCATCGCCCAAGATCGTCGCATGTCCGGTCGTGGCCTCTTCACCACCGGAAGTGGAATTCAGGCCGTTCACATTGCCATCGGTCCATGGCGAATAGAGATTTCCGTCCGCAGCCCAGGACGGATACCAGGTATCCGCGCCAGTGTATTCCGCGTGCCGCCCGGTGAAGGCCACCGCGTTGAAGGCCTTCGATTGCGGAAAAGGACAGCCGTCTGGAGGAGTGGACGGCCACAAACGCAGTGGACTCGGTTCCGGCGCATCGATCAGACGTTCGCCCGCATTGGCCGCAGCCGGAGCGAGCAGCGTCACGGTCAGCAGGAGCAAGTGGAATTTTTTCATGGAACGTGTTCGCGTCATGGCGCAGGCGTTACCTGATCGGTGTAATCAGCTTCAACAGTATCGAAGAAAAGTCCCTGGAATTGGCCGGGCCTGAGCTGGGGCAATTCAACCGAAAACGTATGCTTCACATCTGGCGCGAGCGCTGAAACATCAGCATACCAACCCGTGAACGTATTCTTTGGATTATTGCGCACGATGGACGTGTAAGCCGGTTTAACCGACACGGGCTGACCATCCACTTTCAGCGCAATATCTTTCATGGAGGTATCGTCAGGCTCGGCGACGTTTATAAAGAGCAACAGCCGATCAGAGTTGAGCCACGCGGCGGCACGCTCTTCGTCCGTATATTCCACCGGCCAACTGCGCTTGCGGGCTTCAAGTTGCGTGAACACACGACGCGGAATGACAGTCCCCGCCTCGAAATGTCCACCGGCAAAATCTGGATCATACGCGCCGATCTGTTGGCGCGCCGAGAACTTCTCGCCAGCGAAACGGACCTTCATTGAGACTCGGCCGTCCACCAGCCGAAAAGACACTTTGCTGCCATTGACCGTCACGCCGGAAATGCGTTTACCTTCGGGCAAGGCAACTGCGATCTCGCGTTCTGAACCCGGCTCACCGCGCACGCCCGTCAAAGCCAGTTTACCGGCGCTCACTTTGACTTCACCGATCGCGCCGAACAGAACCGGTTGATCGATGTGCTCAGGTGCGGGACGGACTTCCAGCGCCATCGCCTCCGTGTCCGCGAGCGGTACCGAGATCGTGTCGCCAAAATTCCAGAACACCCCGCCGTCCGGCGCCAGCAACCGGCCTTTTTCCGCATCGGGATAAAGTTGATGCACCGTGAAACGCCCGTGATTCGTCAATCCGATGGATGAATCGAGACGAAACTCCGCCGGCAGCGCGCGATAATTGGGATTGAAAAGAAAGACGAAACCGCGTCCGTTCAGGAACGCCGCCGTGCCGTCGATGCGTCCCAATTGCGGCGCGCCGATAATCGGCTTCACATGGCGCAGGACGTCCAGGTTTTGATCCGTCCAATCAAACCAGTCGCGGAACCATTTCTGATCCCGGGTCGAGAACGCCTTGAACTCGCGTTCGTCACGCGCCGGAATGAAGTTGACGACCAGATTGAAGGGTGCGGTCGCGATGGAGGAAATGACGGAGTATTTCCAACCGAGCAAATCCCAATCAGCCGGCCGGAACTCAGTGCGAATGGTCTGTCCCTTTTCATCATTGCGCGGAGTTTGATGCGTCATGTAGCCCGGCATAATTTCAGAAGGCGTGAAGCATTCGCTGCGATACCAGTAAGCCGTTCGCCGCTGCCGGTCCGCCGAAGCGCGATCCCAGTGCAGATCGGGGAAAGCGCGGAAACTTTCGGGCTGTTCGTCAGAGGCCAATGGATGCGGGTACGTTCCGGAAAGCCAGGTCCAAACGCCGAAGCCGTGATATTGCTGCCGTCCGTCGATGACCGCCTGCGGAACGCGGCGACGGAGTTCTTCGAGGATTCGCCGGCAGCCAGCCCATTGCGCGTAGCGGCTGCTCTCCGTTTCGTCATAGGCGATCCACCAGTGATCAAAGGAATAGCCGCTCGCGCCGGTTGTTTGGTGGAAGTCCACCAGCTTGTCCAACAGCCAATCCTGGAAACTGCGTTGCCCGGTGTCCGCGCCCAGATAACCACCCGGTTTCCCATTCGGAACCCAACGCGTCCACTCCGGATTCTGCATGAACGGCAGCGACGGATACACATACGCCAGAAAGCCGATGTCCTTGCCTTTGGCGTAATCCACCAACTCCTGGACCGACGCCGGCAACTTGTCCTTGGCCGGATCCCATTCACCCTTGCGTAGTTTCTGCCCCATGCTGAACCACAGCAGATTTTCCCAACCCCAGGCGTCCCGGTTTTCCTGGAGAGACGCTTCTGCGCTGTTCGCCGGCGCGAAGAGAATATTCCGGCAGCCGATCGCGGCCGATTGGTCGATGATTCGCTGATATTCAGCGCGGCCCGCTGGCGTCGCGATGTCGATCTGATAATCGTTTTCGCACCAGCCGACATTGACACGCACGGACTGGGTCGGGTGCCACAGCAGGAAAGCGCGGGCACAATCGACGAGCGCATCCACCTCCGCGCGATCAAGCCATTCCCCGTGCGTTCGCTCCGCTTCGGAAACAAACTTCCACTCTGGAACCATGCGCGCGGGAAACCGCACTCCGCTGAAAGTGTAAGGGCCGAAGAAGAGACGGTCCGAGGCAAACACGCCATTGGTGGGATTCCATTTCATGTCAGGCGGGTAAGCCATTGAATAACGCTGTCCCTGACGCTTCATTTGAAGGAATGGATTCTGCAGCTCGACGAAAAGGCCATGCGACGGCTCACCCCTGTCGCCATCCGCAAAGCGCAGCAACGTGCCGTCGCGAATGTGTTGCTCGGCCGCAATTGCGGTTTCGATCTGACCTCGAAAAAGTTCAAGCCGCTGAACCTGGAATTCTTTGTTGTTGGGAGCGGCAAGCAACACCTGTTTGCTGAGAAAATGCCAGCCGGGCTGAAGTTCATACACCACGCGCGCCGTCCACCCGCCGGATTCAAAACGATAAATGCAATTGGTGGACGATTGTTGCTCCAACACCGGTGAGAGAAATTCGCTCTCGATCGATTGGTTTCCAGCGAATACCGCCAAGCCATCGCTCGCAAACCGCACCGTCCGGGCGCTTGCCTTTTCCGTGATGCCGATCAACCCGTTCGGCCCGAAATCCGCGCGGACAAAATCGTTTTCAAGCATCCCGCCGGAGCACGCGGTCCATG
>JBQCEJ010000251.1:0-5467 GCA_051960355.1 Verrucomicrobiota bacterium
CGCGCAGCACCTGCCAGGTGCCGTACATATAGTTCACGCCCCAGCGGCCATACCAGGAACCGTCTTCTTCCTGCTGTGAGCGCACGTAAGCCAAGGCATCTTTGATCTGCGGATGCTTGGTGCTGTAACCCTCGTAACCGAGCAGTTCGAGAATCCGCGCGGTGATGTCCGCGCACTCTGGATCGAGCATCGCGTTGTGATCGGCAAAGGGAACTTTTTCGAGAATGTTCTTGGTGCAGTCGCGATCGAACGCCGCCCAGCCGCCGTCCTTGCACTGAAACGCCATCATCCAGTTGAGGCCGCGCTGGAAACATTCGTCACGCAATTTGGTATTGCCGGTCGGAATCAATCGCAGCGCGAGCAGCACCATGGCGGTGTCGTCCACGTCGGGATTCCATTTGTTTTCGTACTCGAAAACCCAGCCGCTGGGCTCGACCTTCACCGGGTTCTTGTACTGCCAGTCGCCGCGGAAACGAATCTCCTTGGTCATCAGCCATTCGCCGGCTTTTTGCAGTTGCGGATGATCCGCGGCGATGCCGGATTCGCGCAGGCAGATCGCCACAATGGCTGTGTCCCAGACCGGAGAAAAGCACGGTTCAATGCGGACGCTGTCGGCCGTCTCGTGCTGCAGGCGCACCAGTTGTTCCCACTCGCGTTTAAAAACTGGATGCTCCTCGGAGTAGCCCAGCGCTTTCAGTGCGATGATGGAATTGAGCATCGCCGGAAAAATCGCAGCCAGACCATCCGAACCTTCAAAGCGTTCAAGCATCCATTTCTCCGCCTTTTTCAAAGCGCTTCGGCGGAACGGATGAATGCCGTTTTGCGCAAACACTTCCGCGAACTTATGCACGCGATCCAGCCAGAGAAAGAAATTGCGGAGCGACAGCCGTTCGGGATCCGGTGGCAAGGCCAGATCGCGTTCGTGAAACCCCTGCGGATACAGCTCGTCGAGGTTGACGTCGTTTTTCGGCGGCTTGGTCGGTTTGAAATGGTTGATGATCGCCAGCGGCACCAGCATGGCGCGGGACCAATTGCTCATGTCCCAGAAATTCACGTGGAACCATTTGCCGATCAGCAGGACTTCGCAGGGAATGGTTGGAACATATTCCCACGGATAAAGTCCGAGCAGCGCCAGATACAACTTGGAAAAGGTGTTCATGCGTGGCACGCCACCGAGATTCATGGCCACTTCGCGCGCGCGCAACATACGCGGATCGGTCACCGGAATGCCGGCCAGTTTCAAGGCAAGATACGCCTTGATGGTGGCGTTGACCTCCGACGGGCCGCCGTAATAGATGTTCCAACCGCCGTCCGGCAGTTGCATCGAGAAGATGTGATTGACGGCTTTGCGCTGCCATTCGGGATCGATTTTCCCGTCCCAATGGTGATATGCCACCATGTCGGACACGAGGGTGGAATCAACCATCAACTCGCCGACCCAATAGCCTTCTGGCTTTTGAATCGAGAGCAAATAATTCTGCGACCGCAGGATTGCGGCTTCAAGATTGGTGGGGGATACAAACGCGGATGCCTGTCGCGATTTGTCCCCCAAGCGACTCTGTTCAGACATGGCAGACACGGCCATACTCTGCGAATCTGTTTTCCGGCTGTAAAGTGATTTCCACAATGCGCAAATACCTCCGCGAACCGAATCTCATGCCATGGGCGCAAAATCCCACAAGCGGCCTGAAAACTTGGAATCTGCAATCCTGCGCGCCTTTACTGCGGGCCAAAATAAACGCGTCCACTCTGGTTTTGCCAAAGGAAAAAGCCGGAACCGTAGTTTTGATTTTGTAGAATGGCCCCGGAGAATTTCAGCACGTTCCCGCTCGCGGGATCGGTCACTGTGCCCGTGAAAAGACCTGAAGATGCCTTGAGCTGGAGACGAAGTTTATTGCTGCTCTGATTGATCACTTTGTTTCCAGCAACGGCGACCGCGTTGATTATTTCGTCCGGCAAATTACCTCCGCTCAAATCGAGAATGCCGTTGCTGAAATTCAGCGCGGAACGAACCTTGGGCGATTGAAAAGCCGACGTTATCGGCAGCAGTTCAAGACTGAACCCGTCTGGAAAAAGAGTCGCGCGGGGATCGGGCAGTTTCACCCAAGTGATCGGGCTCGCGTCATCGCCGGAATGAATCCAACCCAGAATTTCACCCTGGCCTCGGTACGCCGGGACGTAAAGCGGCCAGTCACCGGATCTGGAAACGGTGGCGCTTTGAGTCATTTTGGTTCCGTCCGCCAGCACACCTGCGAATTTCACCTGACCCGAGGCCGCGATCTTGACGGAACCAAAACTGTCGCCCTGCGGCGTTTCCGGATCGCCATCGCCGGGCCCGGGCAGAACCAAAGTGTATTGGCCGGTAAACGGGCAGGGCACAGTGCGAGCATTGAAATCCGATCCCTCGGCGCGCAGGTCGGCGGTCCAGATTCCATCGCTGACCGTGCCGGTAATCCGGTTGAAATCGCTGGTGTCCATCTGCAACTCAAGCGTGAGCGGCGACTGGTTTTTGCGGAAAACTGTCAGCGTGCTCGCTCCCGAAGAATCAAATCGTCCACTGAAGCGAAACCTTCCCTTGCCTTGCTGAATGTTGCCCGTGAAGCCGCCCAACTTGGTAACTTTCGCTGACATTGCACCGGAACTCTCGGGGCGAATTCCAGCCGCTTCAAAAAACAATCCGCTGTAACGTCGCGCGGGCATGTCTGTGGCCGGCGTCGGCTCGTTCCCTGGCAACAGTCCAAAAACCGAAAGAGCGTTTTGGCCGCCGACATACACTTTACCATTCGCGACGGTTGGAACCGCGAACTTCACGCCGGCAGGCAGTTGATCGCGAGCGCCGGTGAGTTCGCTATTGTAGATTTCTGCAGTCAGACTTTTAGCGTCGTAGGCGCGCAACACCGCGGGAGTTCCTCTGGCCACCGCCCAGATAATTCCATTCTTATCTTTGTTTGCGGACACGCTTGGAGTGGCTCCCGGAAATCGGAAAACCGACGGCCCTGCGGAATCGGGTGGAATCGACAGCGTTCCGTTCTCCAGCGAAAATGCGCGCAGAACGTCGTTGTTGCCCGCGAAGTAAAGGCGGCCGTCGAAATAGGCGGGCGTGGAAAAAAGTCCGCCGCCGAGTGAAACCGTTTGCACCACCTTTTCCTCCGTGGCGGTCGGGTTGTAATGGCTGTTGTCGGAAGTCATCTGGTCGCGGTTCATCAGATAGATCAGGCCTGTTTTTCCGCCGGCGACCATCAAATGGCGCAGCGGCGCCGGTTGATCGGGCAGCAGCAAAACTCCGCCGGAACCGACATCCAGATCGTTCTCCGCGAGATAATCCTGATTGTAAGGCGTGAAATAATCCGCCACGGAAAAACCGCGCGCGGTGGAAAGCTTGATGAAGCTGTTGCCGTACTCCGTCCCGCCACTGAACGCGTTGAAGCTTCCATTGCCGACTCCGAAATACATGTTACCCGCACTGTCCACGGACAATCCACAACCCGCCATCCAGATGCCGCCTTCACCGGCATTCTCGCCGAACTCCGCGGTGGAACTGTTCGGCGTTGTGTTGAAAACATAGGCGGGCAGCGTTTTGAGCGTGTGCGGATCAAAACCGATGATCCAGCCATGATAGGGATCGGTGTCGGAAAATCCGGCGAAATTCACGTAAAGAATTCCGTCCGACAGCGTCAAGGCGCTGCGCTGAAGTTGCTGCCGGGCTTCAAACGTCAGCACGCCTTCCACACTGCCCGCGCCGGTGCCGGGAATCGAAGCGCTCACGGTCACGGGACTGAACGCACGTTCCGCGCCCGTCGCGATGTCCAGCGCGTGAATTCGATGAATGTAATCTCCGCCCTCATGCGTGAAGGCGTCGACATACAACGTGCCGGAACCGGCATCGATCACCGGCGTCCCGGTAATTCCCACTTCCGGCGTGATTTCATTGAACCCGCCGTAACGATTTCCAAAGTCGGGGTTGGGCGTCGCGGCGGAGGGGCCGAGGTTGACCTGCCAGAACAATCCAGCCGATGCGCCGGTGTTGCTCGCCGCGTCAAAGGCGTAAACGCTGTTGTGTTCCGTGGCGACGAAGACGACGGTGTGCGCGCCCTGGCCGGGGATTTTCACGCCCGAAACAACGAGCGGTTGGGCATAGACATGACCGTCCACGTCGTAGATGAAGAGTTTTCCGAAATCAGTTGGGTTGACATTTGCGGGCGTCAGAATCGTTTCCTTCAGATTCTCGCCGGTGCGGCCATTGTTGTTGTGATACGTCACGACATTCACCTGAGCGAACACTGGCAGCACAAAGCTCAGGCTCGTAATCACCCAGGCGAATCGAAACAAGTTGCGAAGCGCCATGAAACGATTCTGGCAATCCGCTGGCCACAGGCAAAATGGGGTGCAGTCTTACCTGCGACGGGAAAAGGAAGAAGAAGCGTTTGCCAGCCTTGAAAGAAAGTCGGGCAACGCGAAGCTCGAGGAGCTGGCGAGCGGGCTTCCGTGCAGCGTTCGGAACACTGCACGGAAGCTGCCGTCGCCTTTAGTGAGCCGACAAAGCCGCTTCAATCGCCGCGATCACTTCCGGGGAATCCGGTTGCGTCTTGGGCTCGAAGCGTTTGAGAATCTTGCCGTCTTTGCCGATCAGGAATTTGCCAAAGTTCCATTTGATGTCGCCGGGGAAGGGTGACGTTTTCCCCGCCAGCGCCGTGTAGAGCGGGTGCCGGCTTGGTCCGTTCACGTCGATCTTCTCGAACATCGGAAAGGTCACATTGTATTTGCTGGTGCAGAATTCCTTGATCTGTTCGCTGCTGCCGGGTTCCTGTCCGCCAAACTGATTGCACGGAAAACCGAGCACGGTGAAATCCTTGGCTTTGTATTTTTCGTAAACGGATTCGAGGCTCTTGTATTGGGGCGTGTTCCCGCATTTGGAAGCGACGTTCACGACGAGCAGCACTTTGCCCTGATACGCCTTGAGCGAGGTGTCTTTGCCATCGATGTCTTTGACGGAAATGTTGTAAATCGAATCAGCGGAAAAGGCGGAGGTAGTCATAATCGTGAGCGCTGTCAGCAAGGCAATGGTTTTCATGCGCAAAGGTGTAACCCCTCACCGGCGGGTTGTCAAAGCAGTGCAGCCGTTCTTAGACTGGCGGCATGAGAGATTTGACCAATGCCCGCTGGATCAAACTGAAAGGCATTCTGTTTCTGCTGATGGGCTTTCTGGCGTCGGGTTTGTTGATCTTGGAAATGCCGACACTCAAAGTTGCCGCGTTGCTGGTTGTCTCAATTTGGTGTTTCTGCCGGTTTTACTACTTTGCGTTTTACGTCATCGAGCACTACGTCGATGGGAAATATAAATTCTCAGGGCTCGGTTCCTTCGCGCGTTATCTGCTGACCCAGCGAACGCCCAACGAGTGAATCGCTTTTTAGCGCCCGGTCCGATCCGCCTCGTTGGTTCAGCGACTGCAATCGGTCAACGCGCGGC
>JBQCEJ010000252.1:0-8472 GCA_051960355.1 Verrucomicrobiota bacterium
GGCAATGCGTCAATCTGCTGCTGTGTCAGCGTTGCCTTGCGAATAGCTGGCGGAATCTTCTTACCACAGGTCAAACACTGGTGCCAAATAGATATGGCTCCATCCGACGCGAGCTTCTTGCGCACCTGCGTCTTGGTGTGATGGCAAGCCGTCTCGACAACCATCTTTTTGTAGATGCCATCGTAGTCTGGTTCTGTGCGTGGAATTTGCATGGGGCTGCGATGCCTAACAGTTATGTGAGCAGCAGAATCGCTGGGATATTGACCTTCATGGGGCGACGATAATTTAGCTTTTCTTCCTTGGCAACAAGGTTTTAGCTCCAAATGAAAGGAATATTGGAAATGGGAAATACTGCACGGGATCAGGGAATGCGTCTGATCGTCCAGCGGCGCAATCGGTTGTTCACCCTTCAAGCACGGGTCGTAGCCCCGCCGCCATTTTCATCAGCCGCCAGGAACAGGTCGATGGTAGTCTGGCCCCGCCCGTGACACGCATTATCTGGAAGATTAAACCAGAACCGTCTGGCAGCCCCGTTGAAAAGTAGCAGCCGATGAGAGTCGACTTCCCTCTGCTGGCGTTTGTCGCGCGAGAATTGGAGCGGACTTAGTTCCGCTGCTACGGGGCAATGGCTATCAATAGCCGGTTAACCCTTCGGGCCTCTTTGTCTCATTCTTGGAAAGACAGCGTGTCTTGCTTCAGCACTGGGCAGGGGTAAATCTGCCTTTGCCTGACGTGGGGCAGGCAATTTCATGGTTAAGGAAAGCTCTGGCCGATATCAGGCAGACATTTTCTCAGGTATGGCAGACATTTCCTCATATATCGCAGACCTTTCCAGAGTTGTATGGAGGCTTCCCAATCCATTGAAAGAATTTCCTCAAGTCATAAGAAGCTTCCGATACCTGAGGAAAACGTTTCCCAATATCACGAAGCGTCTCACCAGGGTAAGGAAAGGCTTTCCCAAGGTAAGAAAAGGCCTTCCTCAGGTCTTATAGAGCTGGGGACATATTCGAGAAGGTTTCTGCAACCAGAGCCAGCCCTTTCCTTATATCAGGAAAAGGCTTTGTGACTTGGGCCAAAGCTTCCCTGATATTAGGAAACGCTGGAAAGAGTCTCACCCGTAAAGGGGTCACCCATCAAAGCGGCAGGTCCACCTATAAGATCACCGCTTCAAAGTGTCGGATCCGTTCCTGTCGTTTCGTCGGCTCGATTCAGAATTGTCCCAAGGAGAGGGATTCATTCCGTCACCCTTCTGGTGCTGGCGCCGGTTTTCCCCAAGTCTTTTCATTGAAAGCTTTCCCTTCCGGCCCCCAATCCCGCGCCAGCGGGATCCAGAAAAGGTTCAGTGCCGGGCCGTGTTCATTCAGTTTTTAAGAGTTTTGCGGCTCTCCGCCAATTTAGCGGAAGCTTTGAAGGTGATTGGACCGTGCCGTGAGTCGAAAATGGGTTGGACGCAAAGCGGTTCAAGTTGCGAACCAGCTCATCGGCAGGAGCGAAGACGCCGGAGTTGGTGGGAACCAAACCGACATCTCGATGCGTTTGCCCGGTGCCGTTCGGGACAGTTGCCCCCATGAAATCGTCCCGGTTTCGGGCAGAGATTTAACTTGTGCCTGCGCGGGAAACACCCTAAGCCCAACGACACAATTTTATGACGCAGAAAGAGCTTCAATCCATGGCCGCCAAGCACGGCACGCCGGTGGTTCTCATCGATCACGATATCATTCGTAAGAACTACGCGGAATTCAAACGCCACCTGCCGAAGGTGCAGGCGTATTACGCCGTGAAAGCCAATCCCGCGCCGGAAATCGTCCGCACGTTGTATAAAGCCGGAGCCAGTTTCGACGTCGCTTCCATGCCGGAGTTCATGACGGTTTACGAGAACATCAAGAAGCTGCCGGCCAAAAAGCAGCAGGATTTCATCTGGGACAAGATCATCTACGCCAATCCGACCAAGCCCAAGGAAACCCTCGTCGCGCTCGACAAATACAAACCGTTGGTCACCTACGATAATCTCAACGAGCTGAAAAAAATCCGGCAATACGCGCCGCATGCCGGCGTCATCCTGCGCCTCCGCGTGGACAACACCGGTTCGCAATGTGAACTCTCCTCGAAGTTCGGCTGCGCGACGGGCGAAGCGGCGGACCTGATTGAGGCCGCGTTTAAGCTGGGCCTGACGGTAGAAGGTTTGAGTTTCCACGTCGGCAGCCAATGCACCAATTTCGAGAACTTTGTCCAAGCTTTGAATGCTGCCGCCGCCGTGATGAAGGAAAGCGCCGGACGCGGTCACACGCTCAAGATTCTCGACATCGGCGGAGGTTTTCCCGCGCCATACAACAAGCATGTCCGGCCGTTTGGTGAACTGGCCAAGGTCATCAACGCCGAGATCAACCGCCAGTTCGCGCCCGACATTCAAATCCTGGCCGAGCCGGGCCGTTTCCTCGTGGCATCCGCGGCGACCAACATTGCCCGAGTGATCGGCAAAGCGGTGCGGGACGGGAAGACCTGCTATTACATCAACGACAGTGTTTATCACACCTACAGCGGCATTATTTTCGATCATTGCCAATATCCCTTGAAGGCCTTCAAGAAAGGCAAAACCGAGATCAGCGCGGTCTTCGGCCAGACCTGCGACGGCCTGGACACGATTTCACAATCAGACGAGCTGCCGGATCTGGCGATCGACGATCTGGTTTACTCGGAAAACATTGGTGCCTACAGCAATGCCTCGGCGACCTACTTCAACGGCTTCCCGCCCGCGAAGGTCGTGCATGTGAACCAATAAAAGACAACATGGAAGAGATTGACGGCTCGCGCCCTTGATCACAAACTGCGGAAGCTTTGTCGAATTTAACAACGTATTTTGGAGTTTAAATAACTTGGGCGCACAATGGAAACAAGCCGGGCGCGAAGCTAACGCGCAGAAAAAAGGCCAGGTGGTCGTTAAACTGGTCCGCGAAATCATGGTCGCCGCCAAACTCGGCGGACCTGATCCCGATCTCAATCCCCGCCTCGCCGCCGCCGTCGAGAAGGCCAAGAAATCCTCGGTTTACCGGGACACGATCGAACGCGCCATTAAAAAGGGCGCCGGCATTGGCGATGAAAAGATTGAATACGAACTCGTCACCTACGAGGGATTTGCTCCCCACAAAGTGCCGGTCATTGTCGAATGCCTGACCGACAATCGCAATCGCACCGCGCCGGATATTCGCAATCTTTTCAAGGCCGGCTCACTCGGCCAGCCCGGGAGTGTCGGCTTTTTCTTCAATCATCTCGGCGTCGTGGAAGCCACCCACACCGATCTCAACCGGGATGCCGAAGGCGACGCGATTGAAGCTGGCGCTCAGGAAGTCGAACCGCTCGAAGCGGACGAAGTTCCCGAAGGTCAAAAGGGCGCGCGGTTTCTGACTGAGATCCGCGATCTCGACGCGGTTTCGAAAGCGCTGAAAGCGGCCGGCTGGAATGTGATCGCGTCGGAAATCCGCTACGTCGCCAAAAGCTTCACGGAATTGAACGAAACGGCGCACAAAGAAGTCGTCGGTTTTCTCAATGCGTTGGACGATCACGATGACGTCCATCGCGTTTACGCCGCGATGCGTTGAAGCTGACGCGGGCGTTCGTCCCGGATTTCACAGGGCGCGGGAGAGTGTGCCCCAGTTGATCACCGCGCCCGCTGGACGAAGTTGCCCGATGAAAAAGCGGGCAAAGAAACTGGCAGTCGGTGATCGTGTTACCTGGAATACCTCGCGCGGCCGCACGGTTGGTCGGATTGAGAAGAAGCTGACCAACCCCACCCGCATCAAAGCGCATCCGGTCAGCGCGTCGAAGCAAGCGCCTGAGTATCTGGTGCGGAGCGAAAAAAGCGGCAAACGAGCCGCTCACAAGCCCAAGGCGTTGAAGAAGGTTTAATCCGAACTCCGAAGTAGATTTCGGAGTGCCAATTGGCGCCGGCTTCTTCGTCCAGGACGGACCACGCGAAGCCGACTTGGAAGCCGGCGAGGCAGCAGGTTTGGAAACCTGCGCTACGCTTGCGCCAAATTACTTGGGAGTTCGGGTTTAAGTGTCCAATTTTCCTTTGTGGAGCTTTTTCCAGCGCCAGTAACCGTGGCAGTTGAAGCCGATGAAGCAAAGGTTCGCGAGCATACTGGCAACACTGGCTGTCAAAAAGCCAAACGTCACCCATCCAAGTCCGCCAATGACGCCAAAGAGAAAACCTGCCCGCTTACCTTTCGCCAGATAGTAGGTTGAGATCAGCCCGAAGACCATTCCCACCCAGTCGGCGCCCTTGAATTTCAGCAGTTGATCCAGCACCGGCAAACCTATCGTTGACTTTCAGCCGACGTAAAGTGGGTTTTCAGCCTTAAATCACGCTGCTGCCGACGAGGATTTTTCCAGTCGTTTTGCGGGCTGGCACTGCGCCGGGAGTTCTGTACTCTTGCCTGCAGCCAATCAGAAGACGCATGAAGACGAAAATTCCCGAACAACTGAAAGCCGATGTGCCGCCCTCAAAGTGGGGAAAAATTCTCGCGGCAACGCCCGTGGTGATGACGGTCATTGCCACGTTGCTGGCCGGACTGGCTTCCAGTGAAATGACCCGCGCGCAATACGATCGGGCTTTCGCCGCACAACTCCAGTCCAAGGCGGGCGATCAGTGGAATTTCTTCCAGGCCAAACGTCTCCGCGGCGCCATACAGCACAACGCGCTCGATATTCTGGAAGGCACCGCCAATGTTCGCCCGTTGAATGCCGACGCTTTGAGGAAATTTGACGCCAGTCTGGAGAAAGCGGACGCGCAGCCATTGGTTGACGCGTTGCTCAAGGGCGCATTGCCGCCAATCACCACTGGCCTGGACGCGAAACCGGAAGTGAAGGCGGCGCTGGATGCCATTGAAGAATCCAAACCGGAAACGGACATTGCCAATGCGCTCGCAAAGGTGGACGTCAAAACGCTTGATGACGCGCTGCGCTCTGCCCGCGACAAGGCCGCGGCGTTCGACACCGCGACCGGGCCGATCAATCGCGGGATTGAGCGCCTGGAAAAAGCACTACTGCAAGCCTCGGCGCAGGATAATGCCGTGCTTCCATTGAAGCGCGACTTCACCGGGGCACGACTCGCCTACACGGCGTTGCGCTATGAAACTGAAGCCCGCTTGAACCAGGCGGTTGCGAGCATCTACGAACTCAAGGTGCGCAAGAGCAACATTTCAGCGGAACGGCATCACAAGCGCAGCCAGAAATTTTTCTTCGGCATGTTGGCCGCTCAGGCCGGCGTCATCATTGCCACGTTCGCGCTGGCCGCCCGGGCGCGCAGTCTGCTTTGGTCGCTGGCAGCGGCGGCGGGATTGGCGGCGATTCTGTTTGCGATCTACGTTTATCTGTACGTTTAAAGCCCGTTAAAAATCCTCTTCATCTGAAGCAGGCGACGTGAGTCCACTCTCGGCATTTCGAAACGAACGCGCGCTCAATCGCTGAACGGCGGCTGGCTCAGTCCGAAAATCCATTTCACAGAAGCGAACGAAGGAAAAGCGGATTGTCAGTCGATCCGATGGTTCTCTTTGTGTCCTTCTGTTGCGTTCCATTTCCGGAATCGGAATCGAGACAGCGCACTTTTTCAAATTGGGCATTAGACCCAATGGCGGCCTTTTCTTCTGTCAGCGATTCTCGGCTGACTATGACACGTCTACGCATTCTCTCCTCGGTTTCTCTTTTAGCACTCGCCGCCGGTTGCATGAATCAACACCCCCGGACGACCACCTACACAGCGGTTCCCGTTTACCGCGATGATCTGATTTCTCAACCGGCGTACCCGCCGCCGGTTGCCCCGGCTCAGCCGCTCACACAGCAACAGATGCTGGAGGACCAGGATCTGGTGACGTCGGTGCGGAATCAGTTTGACCGCTACGGTGATCTGGCGGGAATCGCGCCGAACATCAACATCGAAGCCCGAGGCGGTGAAGTCACTTTGACCGGCAGCGTTCCCAGCCCCAAGGAACGCGACATGATCCTGGCCATGGTGAAAAATTCACCCGGCGTGATCCAGGTAAACAGCTTGTTGCGCGTCGCCGAAGCCGGGCAAATGCAACCGACTGGTCGCCCGGGCGCCAATCGTCCGGTGGCCGCGGAGTCGCCCAATGACTACTTCAATCTCCATGTCCAGGGTCTGACCGAAACCGACCGCACACTGGCTCAAAAAATCTTGAGCGGCCTGCGAACGGACGAGGCATTGGCGACATCCGTTCCTCGCGTCAATATTGATGTGGCCGATGGCCAGGTCACCTTGCGCGGCATTGTCCAAAACGAGCAGCAGAAGCAAACGATCCTTTCCACGGTTCAGGATGCCGTGGGCGCTGACAATGTGCGGAATGAGTTGAAGGTCCAGCATCTGCAACCCTGACCTGCGCCACGGGGCGCCTCTGTAGTTAGACTGCGGGCCCAACGTGATCACCGCTTGTTCTCTCCAACAGGATTGTCGCCGCTGCGGCAATCCTGTTGGCGTTTCAGGCGCGCGTTTGAGCGTTCACAATTTCGCCTGGCCAGAACTGTTCCGGCAGTTTTTGACCGTAGCGACTGAGAATGCTTGGCGCTGTCAGCCCTCGCAAATATTTCTGGTTTTTCGAACCTCGCCGCCAACATACTTGCGGCCAATGATCGCGTTTCTCCGCAAGCTGTGGCCGTTTATGAAGCCTTACCGGAAGCGGCTCCTTTTTGGGCTGCTCTGCGGGATGCTCTTTGCGCTGATGAACGCGCTTTTGATTTTCTTCATCAAATTTATCGTCAACCTGGCCTTTAAAGGCGAGGTGGATTTCTCCTCGGAAATTGAAAAATCCTCCGGGATGATCCGATGGATTTTGAATCATTTCGTGAGCCTGGCACCGCAGATCAAAGCTCCGGATTCCAAGACAGGAATGATCCTGATCATCTGCCTGATTCCGGCAACGATGCTGGTGCGCGCGGTCGCTGGCTATCTCAGCGTTTACATGACCAACTGGTCCGCCCTGCATGCCGTCGCGGACATCCGAACCAAACTGTTCGCCCATCTACAAAACCTTTCACTCAGCTTTTTCAATCAGGCACGAACCGGTGATTTGATTTCTCGGATCAGCAGCGACACGCAGACGCTTTACGGCATCATGGGCAATTCCGTCGCTTCGATGGTGAAAGATCCGGTCACGATCATCGCGATGCTTTGCGTGCTGCTGATTCCGCGGGAGCAACGCATTCTGACGCTGGTTTCGATTGTGGTTTTGCCCGCATGCCTGATTCCCATTTCCCTTTACGCCCGAAAAGTTCGCAAGTCGGCCAAAGCCATTCAGGGCCACAATTCCGAACTGGCCACACTGATGCACGAATCCTTCACCGGCAGCCGCATCATCAAAGCCTACAATCTGGAAAACACCGTGGTGGATCAGTTTCGAGCAACCACACGGAAATACATCGGCCAGGCGATGCGCGTCGTTCGTTCCAATGAATTGCCCAGCCAGTTCACGGAATTTCTAGGCGGCGTCGGAGTCGCGCTGGTCCTGATTTACGCCACAACCATGCTCACGAACAAACCCGACGTGGGAGCGTTTGTCTCGTTCCTGCTGGCCATCGTCGTGATGTATCAGCCGATCAAATCGTTGACCCGCCTGCACAATCAATTGCACCAAGCCCAGGCGGCCAGCGAACGCATTTTTGAATTGCTTAACACGCGCAACGACGTCGCCGAACCGGCCAATCCCGTCCCGCTCCAAGCTCGCGATGCCGACATCCATTTCGACAATGTGAGTTTTCAATACGGCGAAAAGCCGATTCTCCAGGAAGTCAGTCTCACGGTTAAAGCCGGTCAGTTTGTCGCGCTGGTCGGCAGCAGCGGCTCCGGCAAAACCACCATTACCAACCTGCTGCTGCGGTTCTATGATCCGCAGAACGGCACAGTCAAAATCGGCGGAACCGACCTGCGAAACATTTCGACAAAGGAGTTGCGCGACCAGATTGCGCTGGTGACTCAGGAAACGATTTTGTTTCACGAAACCATCCGCCGGAATATCGCCCTCGGACGCCCGGAGGCCACCGACGCCGAAGTGGAAGCAGCGGCCCGCTCGGCCAACGCCCATGAATTTATCATTCAACGCCCCGAAGGCTACGATGCCGTGGTTGGCGAAAAGGGAATCAACGTTTCGGGCGGCCAACGCCAACGCGTGGCCATCGCACGCGCCATTTTGAAAAATGCGCCCATTCTCGTTCTCGACGAAGCTCCCAGCGCGCTGGATTCCGAGTCGGAACGTGTCGTGCAAGCCGAGCTGGAGAAATTGATGAAGGGACGCACCACCCTTTGCAGTGCGCACCGTTTGTCCACCGTCCACAAAGCCGATTTGATCGTGGTGATGAGCGCCGGACGCATTGTGGAGACAGGAACTCACGCGGAACTTCTGGGCCGCGGCGGGGTTTATCAAAGACTATACGAGCTGCAGTTCAATGGTTGAACGCCCGGAAAGT
>JBQCEJ010000253.1:0-3646 GCA_051960355.1 Verrucomicrobiota bacterium
GGGCCCGCGACCCAGCCACAACCAAGAAATGGACGAATGGAATTGTTGGATAGCTGGATAAATGGGAAAGCCACCACGCGCTGATCCCAGAACTCCATCCATCCACTTGTCCATGAATCCCAAGAAGTAGCATATGAGTAAGACGACTGACATCACGAAGAAGAAAGCCGCGAAAGGCAAATCGCCCGCCAAGCGCGCCGAAGTTGGCGCCGCCATGTTTGGCCGCGATATCCTGGTCGAAGCCCTGGAACGCGAAGGCGTGGAAGTCATTTTCGCCTATCCGGGCGGCGCGAGCATGGAAATTCACCAGTCGCTCACCAAATCCAAGATTCGCACCATTCTCCCGCGCCACGAGCAGGGCGGCAGTTTCGCTGCGGAAGGTTACGCCCGCGCCACCGGAAAAGCCGGCGTTTGCATGGGCACCAGCGGTCCTGGCGCGACTAATCTCGTCACCGCCATTGCCGATGCCTACATGGATTCCTGCCCGCTCATTGCCATCACCGGTCAAGTGACGCAGGCGATGATCGGTCGCGGCGCATTTCAGGAAACCGACATCATCGGCGTCACTCTGCCGATCGTGAAGCACAGCTATCTTATCACCGACATCAACGACATCCCGCGCATTGTGAAGGAAGCGTTTTACATTGCCGAAAGCGGTCGTCCCGGGCCGGTCGTGATCGATTTCCCAAAAAACATTCAGCAGCAAAAAGCCCAGCCGGTGTGGCCCACGCTCGAGCAGGTCAAAAAAGGTCTGCGCGGTTACAACCAGCCCGACTTGCGCGCGGATGAAGTGGCATTGAACGAAATTATCGGGCTGATCGAAAAAGCCGAACGCCCGGTGCTTTACTGCGGCGGCGGCATTGTCACCAGCGGCGCGGCAGCTGAATTGAAGAAATTCGCCGAGGCACTGCAAATCCCGGTGACGACGACGCTGATGGGCATTGGCGCTTTCCCTGAAACGCATCCACTCTCGCTCCGCTGGCTCGGCATGCACGGCGCGGCCTTTGCCAATTGGGCGGTGAACGGTGAATACGCCCATCGCAAGGATTTCAATGATCCGATGGTGAAGTTGAAAGACGGCGCGGATTTGTTGCTCGCGTTCGGCGTGCGATTCGATGATCGCGTGACCGGGAAGTTCGAAGAATTCTGCAAGCACGGCACAATCGTTCACGTGGACATCGATGCCTCTGAGTTGAACAAAAACCGCAAGGCGCATCTGCCGATCGTCGGCGACATCAAGGACACGCTCACGCGTTTAAACAAGATGATCGCCAAGCGGCCGATCAATAAAAAGCACACGCCGTGGCTCGCGCAAATCGAGGAGTGGAAAGAAAAGGCGCCCTTCGCCTATCGTATCACACCCGAAATCGCCAACAGCGATCACATGGTGGACCATCTCCAAGGTCAGGAAAACCAGGTCATCCTCCAGCAGATGGTCGTCGAGACGCTTTACGAACTGACCAAGGGCGAGGCTTACATCACCACCGGCGTCGGCCAGCATCAGATGTTTGCCGGCCAATGGTATAAATACAAGTACCCGCGCCAGTTCATCACGAGCGCCGGTCTGGGCTCGATGGGTTTCGGCTATCCAGCCGCGCTCGGGATCAAAGTCGCTTTGCCCGACAAACAGGTTATTGATATCGACGGTGACGGTTCATTCCTGATGAACATTCAGGAACTGGCAACTGCGCACATTGAAAAAATCGCGGCCAAGGCGATCATCCTGAACAACCAGCATCTCGGCATGGTGGTGCAGTGGGAAGACAACTTCTTCGCCGGCAATCGCGGACACACCTATCTCGGTGATCCAGACCATCGGGCGCAGATTTATCCCGATTACGTGCGCGTCTGCAATTCCTTCAACGTGAAGTGCGAACGCGTGATGTATAAGAAAGATCTCCGCGCCGCGATCCAGCGGATGCTCGATTCCGACGAGCCTTACGTCTTGGATGTCATCACGCCGTATTCCACGCACGTGCTGCCGTTCATTCCGGCCGGCAAGACCGTGGCCGACATGATTTGGAAGGCCTGATCTGTTTTGAAAAGCAAAGCGGCGGAGGGAAACCTCCGCCGCTTTTTTCGTAGGGCAAGAAAATCTTTGCTGGCTCATTCTTTCGGATTCGGACTGATGCTTCGCAGCCAGTAAGCCTGGCCTTGATAAGATTTGAAGCCTTTTTCGCCCAGAACGCTTTGCATCGAGGTTTCCGTTTCGGTGCGAATGCCGCTGAGCGCGGCGGTGCGTTGCTCGGGAGTCAGCGATTTGTCCTGACGCACTTTGTTCGCCTGATCTTCAGCCATCTTTTTCATGTCATACACTTTCACGGCGGATTCCTTGGGCAAGCCGTTCTTTTCCGTGATGCGGTAGATGCTCTGGTAATTATAATCCTGGGCGCGTTCGTATTCGGCGTAACGCGTCTCGCCCAGCATCGTCTTCAACTGATTCTTCATTTCCGTTTCAGCGGCGCTCCGCTTTTCCCGTTCCGTTTTGTCAGTCGCAGGTGTGCCAAACATGCTGCTGTATTCGTCGTCGAACGGCTTCTTCAATTTGAAAATGTCGCGAAACTCCTGTTCATTCGGTTCAAAGCTCGCCAGTTGCATTCGCATCACCATTGCGGTCTGGGACATGCGTAGTTGGTAGTCCTCATACTCCTGCGGCGTGAGTAATGCAGCCATTTCTGCCTCCATCTCTCGCTGGACTTTTTGCATCGCCTTCATGTCCTCGGCATCGGGCGCGCCGCCGCCGAACGTCTTGGCAATCTTGCTCTGGAATTTCATGTAAAGTTCCATCACTTGGTTCTGTTTGGTGGAAGGGAGAAAATCGAGCATGGTTTCAAAGGGATTCATGCCGGCAAACATGTCGATCTTTTCGTCCGGAGCCACGCCCAGCAATTCCTTGAGCAGGGCGCGCTTCTCCTTGGAAAGCTCCTGCATCTGTTCCATTCGCTCGGGGTTCATCATATCCCCAAACACGTTGCCGGCTTTCCAGAATTGGAATTGGTTGGTGGACGTGCTCAATTCCCGACGGCGCGATTCAAAAAGTTTATTTACGTCCGCGGTGATGATGTCGCGGATCGTTTCTTCCGGACAACCAATCGAGCGCAGGTTGGCGATATATTTCTTGTAGTCGGCGGATTCCACCATGCGCCAATCCAACGATGTCACAGTCGGTTGCGCTTCCGCCGGAGCGATCATGGCCGCGTCGTGTGTTTCCGTTGGAGCGGGGTTGGCGTGTGCGCCGGGTGCTTCCGAGGCTGATTTCTGATCGCGTGGGGTTGGACGCTGTTCAAAAAGCCAGAGCAAGGCGCCCGCCATGGCCAGATTCAGAACCAGTGAGGTGAACAGGAGTTTTTTCATACCTTGTGATGCGAGAATACAACTCGCCATCGGGAACGGAACTACAAAATCGCGTTCTTGTTGGAGCGGGGCGCGGATTGCCAAACCGGCGCCGGGCTTGCTTTCCATCAAATTGCCCGCCGACCGATCATGCGGAGGAAGACCGATATCGCGCCCCACAAAAGGAGGAACGCCGCGGCGGCAGTTGCCAATCGCATCGGCCAGCTCACGGCTTTGGTGCTGACCGCCAGCAGTTGGATCGTCATCGGCTTGTTCACTTCCGTTTGCAGCACCTGGGTGAACGCGCGGCGCA
>JBQCEJ010000254.1:0-2046 GCA_051960355.1 Verrucomicrobiota bacterium
CTGCGACCGCCAATTTCGCCGCCTGCTGGGTGCGTTCTGGAAATTGGAAACTCATTCGCTTTTTCCACGATGACGGTCCGCCGGCTTGGAAGCATCGCTATGAACTCTACGATCTCGGAAATGATCCGCATGAAATGACCAACCTGGCGGCAGCCAATCCGACGTTGGTCGCGCAACTCGACACACTGATCACCAATCACCTCGCGGACACCGCCGCGCTGTTGCCGCTGCCCAATCCAAATTACCAGCCAACGCCATATCCGTGGAATCCCAACACACAGGCGCGCCTTTTCACCGGCGGCAACGGACGTTTGCTGATGACCGCCAATGGGTTTGAACCGCAACTCACCACGACAGCAAGCCTCGCAGCTCTTGGCACTCCGGCAAGTCTTGTGGTGCAGATGCAATCGCGCAGTTTTGGGAACGGAAAACTGTTCTGGCGCCGCGCCGACCAGGCCGACTTCTCCGCCGCGCAGTCGGTTGAATTTGCCGTCGTTCACGATAACACTTTGCGCACCTACACGATTCCATTCACTCCCGGCGGGCCGGTGGCGCAACTGCGGCTGCAGCCCAGCTCGGATTCGTGCGACACGGAAATTGCCAGCATTCAATTGTTTGACGCAAACAACACATTGCTGCGCGCCTGGAACTGGCCCACTGCGGATGTGGATGGCGATGGCCTGGCAGACGACGCGGAAATCCTGGCCGGACGCGATCCTGAAAATGCAGCTGACCTTGGGTTTGAATTTGACGCAGACGGCGACTTTGAAGGCTGGACCATCGGGAACAATATCGCCGACGCGGAGGTCAGCGCGGGAACGTTGCTCGGCACGGCCACCACCGGGGATCCGCAGCTGCAAAATCTCGGATTGAGCTTCAACGCGAACTCTGTGCCCAATCTGGCGCTGCGGCTCAAAGCAGCCAACCCAGGTGGCATTCAACTCTACTTCGCGACGACGGCAACAAATGCCTTCAATGCCGCGCAGATGGTCCAGTTGAGTTACACCAATGCGCCGAACTGGCAGACGCTGGTTTACAACGTGGGGGCTCATCCCGGTTGGACGGGCAAAACCGTGACGAAGATGCGATTCGATCCCGCCAGTCTTGCGAACACCGATTTCGCGATTGATTGGATTCGCGCCTCGGATGGACGGCTCGATGATCGGTTGAACTTCGGTTTTGATCCGGCAACGAACCCGCCGGTCTCGCTGCGATTCTATGGCGGCGCGGGGCTGACATATCGCGTTGAGTCCTCGACCAATCTCGTCGCCGGGCCTTGGAGCGTTCTCGACACGCTGGGACCGCTGCCGATGAGCGGTTGGCAAACGTATCCATGCGCGACCAACGATGCCGCAGGTCAACGCTTTTTCCGGGTGCGGATCAGCCCCTGGACTTGGCGCTCGGCATCCGGAGACGATCTGGCGGCACTCTCACGTATTTGCGGGATTGTGCACTCAACGTGGTGGCCGATAACTTGCGAGCATCATGCGCTTGGAAAACTGGATTGCCTCTGGTGCTCTCTTGGCGGTTTTTAATACTGGCTTCGCGGCCAACACTGCACCCAAACCTGCGGCGCCCAACATCATCTTTATTCTCGCGGATGACCTGGGTTACATGGACATCAATGCGTTTGCCACGCACCTGACGGGCGTTCCAGCCTCGCAGCAATTTTACGAAACTCCCAATCTGGATCGTCTCACGCGTGAGAGCACCGCGTTTTCACAGGCTTACGCGTGCCAACTCTGTTCGCCCACTCGCGCCGGCGTGCTCACCGGACGGAACTCCGCGAAGGTCGGCGTGATGACCGCCACGCCCGGCTCGGTGAAAACGTTCTACAATCAGGGCCTCACTCCGCCGCCCGGTTATCTGGCCAATGACGCGATCTTTTGGGGCGACGACATCAAGATCGAGCAAGCCCTCCTCAACGGTTCCACGCTGGACGCCCTGCCGTCCGGACAGCGACTCGATCAGGGCCGCGATGAAATCACGCTCGCCGAGGCATTGACCGGTTATCATTCCGCATTCATCGGCAAGTGGCATCTGGGC
>JBQCEJ010000255.1:0-4264 GCA_051960355.1 Verrucomicrobiota bacterium
GGTTCATGAAGCGTGGCTGCGGCTCGGTGGCCACGAAAATCAGGCATGGAACGGTCGCCCGCATTTTTTCGGGGCGGCGGCCGAGGCGATGCGCCGCATTCTCATCGACAATGCCCGGCGTAAACGCGCATTGCGCCACGGCGGCGGACAGCAGCGGATAGATGTTCATGAAGTGGAGATCGCCGTGGGCGTGATGGACGATGAGCTGCTGGCGGTGAACGAGGCGCTGGAGCGATTCGCCGCGCAGGACAAGCAAAAGGCGGAACTGGTCAAATTGCGTTACATCACCGGACTCACCATTGACGAGGCCGCCGAAATTCTTGGCGTTTCAGCGCCGACGGCCAAACGCTGGTGGGCTTATGCCCGCGCCTGGCTGCACAAGGAAATTGAGGACCAAAAAAGCGGGCGTAGTTAAGCCGGCTTTTGTTGGCGCGCATTCTTCTGTTCGCAATGAGGGCTTCGGTGTGGCCTTTTCCGATTCTTGATCCGTTCCATTGGAAGGATTTCGCACTGCCAGATGAAACGATCCATTCATGAACCTCCCATTTAGCCGTCATGCCCAGCTTCATCCAACTATCACCAGTCCGCCGCTCACGGCATCTCTGCTCATCGTAGATAAAAATAGTTTGTGTAGGAGCTACGCACCGCCTCGCTAAAAGAGATGTATCAAGAACACCAGAAATTATGGGGCACGATGCCAATCTTGTCGGTAGGAAAATCGCCCGGCTGCGTTACCAGAGGGGGTGGACGCAAGACATGTTGGTGGCAAAACTTCAGATCCTGCAATGCAACATCACGCGGGACGTTCTCGCGAACATTGAGCTGCGCCGCAGCGTGGCTACGGACAAACACTGTTGCTTCATTGCCCGCGCATTCAGTGTAGATATCGAAGAACTATTCCGGCCATGAGGTTGTCCGAAAAAATCTTTCAAAAACAATCATGGCCCTCCGCAGGAACCAGCTACCATCAGATCAGCAACTAGACCTTTTCTCAACCCGAAGGCCAGACCATGAATCCACTGACACAATACGGCCGGATAGCCGAGAAACACTGGCGCGAACACCGACCGAAGATGGTGCGCGAACTGGAACGAACGGGGCGCCTGCACCAGATGCTGCTGGAGGCGGAGGAAAAGACAAAGGACGAAATGGCCATGCTGCGCACCCGGTTGATGCAAACGGGATCAACGGCACAGCAAGCCCACGACCAAGCGTGGGAGATGGTGCGGGAGAAATACATCCTGCTCCCGCCGGAAGAATAGCCAGTCAGCGCAAAACAAACGGCCACCATCGGCGCCAACAGGAAGAGCCGCTTCAGAATCTCAACAGCTACCGCATCACCGAAGCGGACCGGCTCGGGGAGGGCGGTGCGAAGCACAAATTCCAGTCGAACCTCGCCGCCATCCAGACGCTACGCACCTTGGATGCCGAGGAACGTCCGGCTACGGGCGAAGAAAAGGCGACGTTGGTCAAATATGTCGGCTGGGGTGCATTGCCGCAGGTCTTCGACGTGGATAACGCGGCCTGGCGGAGAGAGCAGCAGCAACTTGCCGAATCTCTCTCCGACGATGAGTACCGCTCCGCCCGCGCCACAACGCTCAATGCCCATTATACGTCGCCCACAATCATCGAGGCGATGTATCGAGCTGCCGAACGCTTCGGGTTCAAGGGCGGACGCGTGCTGGAGCCAGCGTGCGGCATCAGCCACTTCATCGGTCTGATGCCCGAGGACATGCTGCGTCATTCGACGGTTACCGCCATTGAAATTGATCCGCTGACTGCCCGAATCGCCAAGACGCTGTATCCTGATGCAGACATCCGCGCGCAGCCGTTCGAGCAAACCAAACTTGCGGATGGATTTTACGACCTTGCGATTTCCAACGTCCCGTTTGGCGATTATTCCGTCCACGATCCCCGCTGGAACAGTTTCAAACTCCCCATCCACGATTATTTCTTCGCCGCCTCATTGGAAAAAATCCGGCCCGGCGGACTCGTGATGTTCATCACATCGCGGGGCACGATGGACAAGCTCAATTCAACGCTGCGCGAGATGCTATCCGCCAGCACGGAATTGCTCGGGGCCATCCGCCTGCCAAATGATGCCTTCAAACGCAACGCCGGCACGGAAGTCACCACCGACATCGTGATGCTGCGCAAACTGCGCCCCGGCGAGACCCCCACCGGACCGGCGTGGAAAGAAACGGACAGCTACACGAATGACCACGGCGAAGCCTTCGTCCTCAACGAATACTTTGCTCAGCGCCCCGAGATGATGCTCGGTCAGATGCGCCTCAGCAGTGGCATGTATGGCGGCAACGAACCCACGCTTGAACCCGATGGCCGCAATTTGGCCGAGGCGCTGGTGGAAGCAATCGAACGATTGCCGCAGAACATTTATGAAGCGCAGTCGCATAAGATCGCCGAGCCAACTTTCGATGAAATCATCCCCGCGCCGGATTTCATCAAACCCAATGCGTTCTGCCTGCACGAAGGCATGGTCTGCATCCGCGACGAGGATGTCTTGCGGCCACTGAACGACCTGCCTGCTGAAACCCGCGCCCGAATTCGGCATCTGATTCCCGTGCGGGATGCCGTGCGCGACTGTCTGCGTGCCCAAGTGGATGGCAGCCCGGAAGAACACGTCCGCGAAACCCGCCAACAACTTAATCAGGTTTATGACCGCTTCGTCGGACGCTTCGGCCCGCTCAACCTCCGCGCCAACCAGCGTGCGTTCGACGGTGATCCGGATTTGCCGTTGCTGCTCTCGTTGGAGACCTACAACGACGAGACCAAGCGCGCGACCAAGGCAACCATCTTTACAGAGCGGACGATTCATCACCGGCAGCCGGTCGAATCCGCCGCCACGCCGAAGGAGGCACTGCTCGTCACGTTGAACGAGCGCGGCTATGTGGACCTTGACCACATGGCAGGGTTGCTCAACAAACCAAACGAGGAATTTTTGCCCGACTTGAAAGGTCTCGTTTTCCGAAACCCGCAATCGAATCAGTGGGAAACGGACGACCAATACCTCTCCGGCAACGTGCGGGAGAAGCTGGCGGTGGCGGATGCCGCTGCCGTTACTGACCCACGCTTCGCTGAAAACGTCGAGGCATTGAAGTCAGTGCAGCCCGCCGACCTCGCTGCCACGGATATTGATGCGCGGCTGGGCGCTGCGTGGCTGCCCCCAAAGGACGTGCAGGATTTTACGAATACCCTGCTCAGCATCCCATCCGGCGTGGAGATCGGTCACGTTCATGCGCTGGGCACCTGGCACATCAACGGCAACTGGGAGGCGAAAGCTGCCACAGCCAACACGACCGACTGGGGGACCGACCGCTACACGGCCCTCGAACTCATCGAGGACGCCCTAAATCTGCGAACACCGACGGTCTATGACACAGTGGATGACAAACCCGTCGTCAATGCACAGTCCACCGAGTCCGCCCGTGAGAAGCAGGAGCGCATTAAGGAACGGTTCAAGGAATGGGTCTGGTTGGATGATTCACGCCGTGAACGGTTGTGCCGGCTCTACAACGACACGTTCAATCACACGCGCATCCGCACTTACAACGGTGACCATCTGACCTTGCCCGGTGCCAGCGGGGCGATTCAACTCCACGGCCATCAGAAGGCGGGCATCTGGCGCGTCCTGCAAACACCCAACACATTGCTCGCCCAGGTCGTGGGCGCGGGAAAGACGTTTACGATGGTGGCCGCCGCGATGGAACTGAAACGCCTCGGCCTAGCGCGCAAACCGCTGTTCGCCGTGCCCAATCACATGCTCGGCCAGTTCTCGACCGAGTTGCTCACGCTTTATCCTGGCGCGAACATCCTTGCCGCGGGCAAGGAGGATTTTGAGTTGCAGAGCCGGAAAAAGCTTTTCAGCCGGATCGCTACCGGGAATTGGGATGCCGTCATCGTTACGCACTCCGGCTTTGAGCGCATTCCGCTGGCGAAAAATACCAAGGAACGATTCTTCCAGGAGCAGCTTCACGAACTGGAGATGATCCGGCGCGAGCACGCCGATTCGAGCAATCGCCGTCTCGTGAAGGAACTTGAGAAGGCGAAGAAGCGGCTGGAAACCAAACTCCAGATGTTGACCGCCGAGCACAAGAAGGACAACACACTCACTTTCGAGGAACTTGGCGTGGATCGGCTGTTCGTGGACGAGGCGCACTATTTCAAGAATCTGTTCTATGTCACCAAGATGACGCGCGTCGCCGGCCTGCCGCAGACGGCGAGCGAACGGGCGTTCGACATGTAT
>JBQCEJ010000256.1:0-4973 GCA_051960355.1 Verrucomicrobiota bacterium
ATTGGACCGTGAGGCCCGTATTGCCGCTCTGAAACGTGAGGTTTGCCGCTGTGCCACCAGCCCCGGAGGTTGCCAGTCGTATTTGGAACGCCTTGGCCCCGGCCTGATAGGTGATGGAATTTACCGTCTTGGCCGAGACGAGGTAGGTATCCTCGTGATTCGCGCTGACACTCGTGAAAACCACATCGTTGCCACTGCCAGCCCCAGGGGCAACTCCGCCAGCCCAGTTCGCACCATTGTTCCAACTTCCGGTGGTGGGATAACCGCCGGACCAGGTGAAGGTGGCGGCACGGGTCAAGGCGGGAGAAAACAGGAGAGGCAGCATTGCCAGCGCAGCGAGGGCGGCCAGCCGGGATTGCTGGGGAAAAACCAGCCCAAATGGGTGTGCGACGGAGGGTTTCATCTCAAAAAAAATGCGGGCAGGGTTACGCAAAACGACTGGCGATTGTCTGGTTAAAATAGAGAGGCGATACAGGCCTTGCCGGGTTCATTTGGATCTCAAAATTTCTCATTTGCATCGAGTGCTTTCAGTCCCAGAACAGATTCCAGCCGCCTCGCACTGGATAAAGTTTTCACCATCCGGTTTCGGGTCCACGGTTTCGAGGGTATTACCCAAGGGACTGCCAACTACTTCACCGTCTTTAGACTTGCCCGTTGCGCCTCCAGCACTCCCAAATCCTCTTGGTAAAAGTAAAGCTCCCGGGGGCTGGTCCACGTGTGGATGAACATCATGGTATTAGCTTTGATCCAACGGGCCGAGCCATCAATGAAGACCTCATTGCCTCCCGCCGGCAGGCTGGAGCCGGTGTTTTTGTGCGCCGGCAGTCCCGATGATAAATTCCAATTGATCCCATCGGCCCGATACACCAGGTCTGCCGCCAGCATCCAGCTGGGCTTGGCTGTGGTTGTCTTGATCGGGCTGGCCGATTTGAAATTGCCGAGATTGTTTTTCCAAGTCGCGATTGCCCCGTAATATTGATACCCGATCACATATTGATCGTAGGTCGCGCCATAGGAGGGGTAGCCCGGCCGGTTGGGACACGTCCACACGCTGCTCCCGTTGGTTTTCGACAAGTCCAGGCCCACCGATTTCCAGCCTTCGATCGACAAATCCCCCACGTTCACTTGAATGGGAAACACCGGGCTGCCGCTGCCGTTACTGCCTGCGGGAACCACTTTGTCGGCATTGTCGCCGGCGTAAATGAGGCAGCCCAAGCCCAATTGCTTCAAGTTGTTCAGGCAGGCAATGCGCTTGGATTGTTCCTTCGCCCGGCTCAAAGCCGGCAGCAGCATCGCCGCCAAAATGGCAATGATGGCAATCACCACCAGCAGTTCGATCAATGTGAAAGCCCAGCGCACCCGATGGCCAAAATTCAATTTCATTTTGATTTCAAGTGATTCCGCCGGCGCGGGCGGCCAACCGCCCACGCCGCGCCGACGGGAACCCATGCAACGGATCATTGTTACGGCGAAACGAGCTTGTAGAACACCGCCGGACTGGCCGAGTCAATCGTGATGCTGTTGCTGCCATCAACGCCACCGGGCACGTCAAACCACGCGCCGGGACTGGGGTTCAGCCCCGTGGACAAACTGTTCGTCTGCCCCACCAATCGCCAGGTTTCACCCGCCGGCCAGGTCAGGGTCAGCGTATTGCCGCTGACGCTGCTCGTAATGCTGCCGGGGCCGCTCGGGCCGGCGCCAAGAATTTGCAAACTGCCGGAGCCCGCGATGAACGGGGCCGCGTTGTTGCTGCTGTAAATTCCCGGAGGCAGGCTTACGCCGTTGGTCACGAAACCGGCCACCACCGATGTCTCGGCGAAATCCAATTGCAACACCGCGCCCGCCGCCACACTGACGGTCGAATTGGTGGCAAAGGATGCGTTGGCGATTCTGAGTGTCCCGCCATTCACCGTGGTGTCGTTGGCGTAGGTATTTCCAGCCGCGCGGGAAAGATACAAGGTGCCGGGGCCGCTCTTCACCAGGCTGAAGTTGTTTCCGGTAGCGGTGCTGGCCCCCAGCGACCCACCGTTACCGCCCAGTTGTCCGGAAAACTCATAATCAACCGCGTTATTGATGGTGAGCGTGGCCGCGGCTGATCCGCTCGGGTTGATGACGCGCTGGTTCCTGAGGCTGCGCGGGATGTTGGTGAGACCCGCGAGCTGCTGGTTGTTCCCATTCAGTTTCAAATCAAAAAAGCGCCCGGTGCCAACGCCGACATCGCCATCCATCGTCAACACCGTGGTCGGCGGCAGGGCGTTCTCCGCCATGATCCGGACGATGATTTCATTGTTGTTCGTGTTGCCTGAGGGAAATGAGTTCAGCAGCGAGTTGTCACAGGTTATCAGGGTTGATCCCGTGTAGCTGCTGCTCCCGAGGTTGATCGTTCCGTAGGCGTTGTAGAGGTTGACGCCTTTGAAGATCACATTGGCATTGCCAGAGATTCCACCATTGAGAAAGAAGGGTCTGGCCGTGGTGCCGCCCGGATTCACTGCCGCGCCCATTGCGGCAATCGTGACGGTGCCACCACTCAAGGTGACCGGGGCGGCAAGCGCCACATACTGTCCGTAGGCACCCAGCGTGGTGCCGTCCGCATTGGTGATTGCCGTCACATTGGCCAGTGGATTATAGGCGGGACCGGAACTATCGGCCCCCACTGCCAGCCAGCCTTGATCAATCGTCACACTGCCCGAGAAGGTGTTGATTCCCGATAACACTTGGATGCTGGTGCCGGTCTTGATCAAGGAAAGCGTGCCCGCCGTGTTGATGATGTTGCCGCTGAAGGTGCCCGAAGCTGAGTTGGCTCCGAGCGTCAGGGTCGGCGTGCCGCCAGCGACGGTGTCCACCGTGCCCGCGCCGTTCAAGCCATTGATGGTTTCGGAGAACGTGTTCAGATCGAGCGTGCCGTCCACCGTGACGTTGCCTTTGCTGGCGCCGTCAGGGATGACTTCGCTGCCACCCAGCTTGAGCGTGCCACTGCTAACGGTGGTGTTGCCGGTGTACGTATTTGCAGCGGAAAAGATGACCGTGCCCGCGTCTTGTTGAGTGACCGCCTGAGCTCCCGAAACCACACCGCCCAAGGTCAATGTTCGTCCCGCCGCCACATCCAAAACGTTGTCGCTCCCCAGAGCGAGGCCGCAGTTCAAGGTCAGGTCAGCCGTGGCTGCGCTCAGGTCGATGTTGGTGCTGCCGCCGCCCAAAGTCAGGGTGTTGCCCGCGTTGATGGTCACCGAGTCGGCAGGATCCGCGACGATAATTCCCTGCCAGGTCACATCGGCCCCCAAAACGGTGGTGTTGGCTGACGTCACCGTGTTATCCCACTTGGCCACACTGCTGCCGGCCGGGGCCACACCGCCAACCCAACTGCTGCCAAGATTGAGATTGTCCGCATTGTTGGTCTTAACGACCACAGCCGCGGGCGGGGTGTTCACGGTGTAGGTCAAAATAATTTGCCCCAGACCACCCTTGCCGCCGGCGAATTGTGAGGGGGTGGAAGTAGCCTTGGCGCCGCCGCCGCCGCCGCTAGGGCTTGCCGCGTTGAAGGCTGTTCCGCCTCCGTTTTTTCCCAAACCTCCATCGCCGCCATTGTGGTTGGCGTCGCTTCCAACCCCACCGGCACCGGCAGTCGTGGCGTTAACGGAACCAGCGCCACCCGCCGCCAAATCGCTCGGGCCGCCGCCGCCGGACGCTCCATTGCCAGCGCTCCATGTTCCCCCGCTGCCACCGGCAAAAACCACATCACCGACACAGCCAGTGGTGCTGCCTGTGCCTTTGCTGCCGCTGGTCGCGGTACTGCCAGTGATCCGCACGGTCGTTCCTCCTTGCCCGCCGGCCGCAGTAACGGTCACGCCGCTGTCTCCGGTGAAGGAAACCGCCGCACCGTTGTTCCTGACCCCGTGGGCTGTGCTGGCGGGTGACGAGACTGCCGCAGGGATGGTGATGTTGTATAAGTTGCCAGGAGTCACCGGGACGAGAGTTGTCGCAGCATACGCCCCTGCCGCGCCGCCTCCGCCCCCGGCATTGGCGGTTGCGCCGGTATCTCTGGCGGCCGCGCCACCCGCTCCGCCACCGCCCCAACATTCGACCTGGATAATGGTCACGTTCGCCGGGCAGACCCAGTCAAAATTCGTCACGGTGTTGTAGATTTCGACCACCGCCAGAGCTTTCATCTGTCCCAGCAGGGCCAGGGCAAGTGGGAGAATGAGATAACGAGGGACTTGTAACAATTTAGTCTTCATAGGTCGCTTACTGATACTTGGGATTTTGCTTTGTTGCTTAACTGGGTGGCACGGGCGATTCAAAAACAACGGCTGCTCGGGCCTGATTTTGGACACTCGTCGAATACTGGCTTTATGACATCGGGTTAGCGATTGATTGATATACCGTAAGGGTAAATTGTCATGTCACGGAAATACGTGACACGCTGCTTTCGGACGAGCTGGCAGACAGAGGAAGGGAACGCCGAACCAATCATCCGAAGAGGCCAGAACCGGTCAGTGAAGAAGAGAAGCGATGGCCGAAAGAGTTCATAAGCGTGAGGCCGCACCAAACACAAGCCCCCGAGCCGGCTTGATGTGCTTCCGCATCCCACTGTCGCGGGATGCTTTTGCCTGACCCAGACACGCCCACGCATTCAATGCGTCGAGCCGGTCGCGATTCTTCGCGATCATCCGCCGCACTCTGGGATGCTTTGCCGGTTTCGCGTTCTTTCCAATACTGCCGCTCTCCGCCTGATGTCGTTCCACTTCGCGCAAATGCCGGAACATGATGTTTCGAACTGTGTTCGTTTTCACCGGCAAGCTTATGCCGTGGAGGATTACTCGCCAGATACACCCCTTGATGTTTTCAGGTTGCACAGAAAAGCGCGCCGAAAACGGTGCAGGTCGTGATTCGATTCAACTGTATCTGTTCTTCCCGCGGCTAATTGCATAGGCTAACGACATGAACGTCAAAGAGCCGGTTTACCTGAAGCTGGT
>JBQCEJ010000257.1:0-28588 GCA_051960355.1 Verrucomicrobiota bacterium
GTTCTTAAAAATTCCAGGATTTCAAATTGCATTGGGATGGTTTATGATAATCTCAGTAATCACCCTTCCGTTCTCATTGCCTTTCTCAAGTTGGATTAACATTTTTGGTGGGATAGTAGTGTTATTTGCGGCAGCGGTTGGAGCGCCGATTCTTCTGCGGGATCCGGCGTTGAAGCGGTTTCGACGTTTTATCAAATTTAAAGAGGCGCGGCGTATTGCACGCTTGAATCGAAGCTTTGTTCCTTACTCAAGCCAGGTTTAGGTCCAGTCTCCTTGCCGCGGCTTTTGAGGTTGGATCCCAATCAGGTTCTTGTCTCCGTTAAGTAGTGAGCTCACTTTGCAGGTTTGATTGGAAATTCCCTTCCGCCCTATTAGGTTCTCCGCGCGAGTATGAAGAAGCCGATTGATTCCATCGAGTCCGTCATTGCCGACTTAAAGAAGGGCAAGATGGTGGTGATTGTCGATGATGCGCGGCGGGAGAATGAGGGCGATTTGATCATGGCGGCGGAGCATGTCACGCCTGAGGCAGTGAACTTCATGGCGAAATCGGGGCGAGGTTTGATCTGCGTGCCGACCACTTCTGAACGTCTCAAGCAGCTTGGAATTGAACGGATGGTGCACACGAACCGGGATGCGTTCAAAACGGATTTTCAAGTGAGCGTGGACGCCGCGCACGGGATTAGCACCGGTATCAGCGCGTCGGACCGGGCGGAAACCATTCGCATCATGGCAGAGCCAACGACCGTTCCGGAAGATCTGGTTCAGCCCGGGCATGTTTTTCCGTTACGCGCCAAGCCGGGCGGGGTTCTGCAGCGGGCAGGGCATACTGAAGCCGCCGTTGACCTGGTTACGCTGGCGGGTTGCCGGCCAATTGCGGTCATTTGCGAGATCATGAGCGATGACGGAACGATGGCGCGGTTACCCGAGCTCGTGAAGTTTGCCAAGAAGCACAAGCTCAAGCTCTGCACGATTGCCGACTTGATCCAGTACCGCCGCACGCGGGAAAAGCTGGTTGAGCGAATCGAAGTGGTGAAGATGCCGACCGATTACGGCGATTTCGATCTCTATCTCTATCGCTCCAAGATCGACGACCTGAATCATATCGCGTTGGTTTGCGGCGATCTCAAGGGAAAGAAAAACGTGCTGGTGCGCGTTCATAGCGAATGTTTGACCGGCGATGTGTTTGGCTCGCGCCGCTGCGATTGCGGACCGCAATTGCAGCAGGCCATGAAACAGATTTCTGAGGCGGGCGCAGGCGTGCTGGTTTACATGCGACAGGAAGGCCGCGGCATCGGGCTCGCGCCGAAGATCAAGGCTTACAAGCTGCAGGAGCAAGGCTACGACACGGTTGAGGCCAATCAGAAACTGGGCTACGGCATGGATCTGCGCGAGTACGGCCTGGGCGCTCAAATCCTCGTCGATCTTGGGTTGAAGACCATTCGACTGTTGACCAACAACCCGCGCAAGATTGTCGGCTTGGAAGGTCACGGTTTAAAGATCGTCCAACAAGTGCCGATTCAGACCAAACCGAACCCGCATAACACGCGCTATCTGGAAACCAAGCGCAAGAAGATGGGCCATCTGCTCTAGCGTAGGCGGATTGAACGTGCCGGGTTGGCGGGCTCTTTTTGATTCGCGGCTTCCTTCACCGAACTTAACCCGGATCGGCTTGGATTAGTGCGGTCAGATTGGACTCCGAGAATTGCATGAACCGAAAGTTGAATCCTGAAAAAAGCGCGGCGCAGATCCAGCGCTTGTCCGCGCTGCGTCCGAGCTTGGCGATTGTCCTCGGCAGCGGATTCAATCACGTGCTGAACCAGTTCCAGATCGAGCAAAGAATCCCGTTCCAAGCCATCACCGGGTTTCCAACCGTTGGCGTTCGCGGTCATGCCGGCGAACTGGTTTTTGCGACAGTTGGCGGATTGCCGATCCTTGTCCTGAATGGCCGCGCGCATTTTTACGAGGGACACAGCATGGAACAGGTCGCGTTTCCGGTGCGAACACTCGCGACGTTCGGTGTGAGCGATCTGCTGCTGACCAATGCCGCTGGCGGGATTAATCGCCAGTTCCGCCCGGGCGATTTCATGCTTTTGAAAGACCACATCAATCTGATGGGCGTCAATCCGCTGCGTGGCGCGCCGCTCTCCGCCGGCAACGGTTTCGTCGATCTGACCCAGACCTACGATCCCGACCTGCAACGGCTCTGGCGTCGCGCTGCGCGCCGAGCGGGAATCAAGTTGCACGCGGGCGTTTATCTGGCCGTCAGTGGTCCGAGTTACGAGACACCGGCGGAAATCGCCACGTTTGGGCGGCTGGGTGCGGACGCCGTCGGGATGAGCACGGTTCCTGAAGCGATTGTCGGCCGGCACTGCGGCCTACGCGTGACGGCGGTTTCCTGCATCACGAATCTGGCAGCGGGCCGAAATCGCCGGGCGATTTCGCACGAGGAAGTGTTGGAAACGGCGGAACGGGTGAAGGATTCAGCCGCGACGCTGGTGGGAAATTTCGTGGAATTGTATGGCAAGGGAAAGAATTCTTGAGAAACGACGCCCAAGGCCTAAGCTGCCAAGCTGAAAAGTGCTGATGAAGTTGGAAGAAGTATTTCCTCTGGATAACGCTGGTTGGCCTGCGCTGCTGGTAAATGGCGCCTGTGCCATCGTCCGCTCGAATCAGACGGCCCACAAGCTCTTCGGCCCGGCCTTGGAAGGGACCACGCCCCAGCTCGCCACCATCTGGGCGCCCGAAAACGGCCCGGGTGCTGAACAGTTTCTGGCCCAGTGGGAACACGCTCCTGCGGCCACGACGGCCCTGAAATTTCGGGTTAAAGGCGGCGGTACCAGTTCTTTCTCCACTTCGATCTGTTCTTTCCTTCAGGGCGAACAGCGCTTTTTTCTACTGCAATTGCTGCCGGACTGGTCGTTCGCGGCGGATTCCAAAGGGCACGTCACCGATTTCACCGTCGCGCACAAGCACAAGCTGGAAATGGCCTTGCAGTTGGCGCGAACGGTTTCCATTGATTTCAACAACACGTTGACCAGCGTTCTGGGCTACACCTCGCTGGTTTTGAGCCAGATGGAGTTGAACCATCCCTGGCGTCCGCTTTTGTTGGAAGTGGAAAAGGCTGCATCCAAAGCGGCGGAAATTGCCAATGACCTGGGAACGTTCAGCCGGCAGGAAAAGGAAACGACCACGCAGGCGAACGGGAATCTCAACTCCATTGTCCAGCGCACCACGGAGCTCTTCCGCGAGACGGTCAAAAAGCCGATCACCTGGACGGTGCAATTGGAACGTCAATTGTTCACCGCGAAATTTGACGAAGCCAAGATGCAGCAGGCGTTCCTGAAGATTCTCGAAAACGCCAATGAAGCTTTGGAAAAGGACGGACGCCTCACCGTGCAAACCCGCAATGTGGAGCTGAGCCAAAGCACTCAGGACCGCGAATTGCGACTCACGCCCGGCACTTATGTGAGCGTGGAAATCAGCGACACCGGCACCGGGATCGCGCCGGAAGTGTTGCCGCGGATCTTCGAACCATTTTTCACCACCAAAAAAGCCAGAGGTCATCGCGGTCTCGGACTGGCGCTGGTTTACGGCATCGTGAGCAATCACGGCGGCGGCGTCGCCGTCTCCAGTCAACCCGGGATCGGCACTTCGGTCCGAATTTATCTGCCGGCTGAGAAACGAATCGTGCAGCCCCGGGAATTCGATTTTGAGGAACTCAAAGGCTCGCAGACCATCCTCATGGTCGATGACGAAGATTTACTGCTGGGCGTGGGCAAAACCATTCTGACAGCCTACGGCTATCGCGTGTTGACGGCCAACAGCGGTCAAAAGGGTTTGGAAATTTTTTCCAAGGGCGATCCGAAGATTGACCTGATCATTACCGACATGGTGATGCCGGGCATGAGCGGGCGTGAGCTTATCGAACATATTCGCCGACTCTCGTCGACCATCCCAATTCTCAGCATCAGCGGATTTGTCCGGTCGCCCAGCCAGGAGGAAGAGGCGAGTTACCTGCGCAAACCGTTCACAAGCCAGGAACTGTTGCAGAAAGTGAAATGGCTGATCGTCCGGGAACATTAGTTGACTTGCATAAGCGATTGCCGTATTCAGGTTGCTTATGCAAATCGAAAGTCTGAAAGTCTTCTGCGATCTGGCTGAAACCGAGAGCTTCACCAAAGCCGCCCAAATCAACAGCGTCACGCAATCAGCCGTAAGCCAGCAGATCAGCTCGCTGGAGCGTCAGTTCAAATCGCTGTTGATCGAGCGCAGCAAGAAGAAGTTCCGGCTCACGCGCGAAGGCCAGGTGCTTTATGATTTCAGCAAGCAGATCATTCAGACCTACGACGCCTTGCACAGCAAGCTGCAGGAGATCAAAGACATCATTTCCGGCACCATTCGCGTGGCGACCATATACAGCATCGGACTCCACGACCTGCCGCCTTATATCAAAAGGTTTCTGAAGGATTATCCCACGGTTCATGTGCACGTGGAATATCGCCGCGCCAATCAGGTTTATGACGATGTGCTGGGCAACGTTGTCGATCTCGGCCTGGTGGCTTATCCCTCGCGCGATCCGAAGGTGGAAGTGATTCCGCTTCGCAAAGATCCCTTGGTCTTGATCTGCCATCCGCAACATCCGTTTGCCAAGTTAAAGACAACCCGTCTCAAATCGCTTGCCGGACAGAAGTTCATCGGGTTTGAACCCGACATCCCAACGCGCAAGGCCTTGGATAAAATTTTGAAAGAGAATGTGGTCGAAGTGCAGACCGTGATGGAATTTGACAACATCGAAACCGTAAAGCGCGCCGTGGAAATCGATGCTGGTATTTCGATCGTTCCGCTCAGCACGGTGAACCAGGAAATTTCCAAACAGACGCTGGCTGCGGTGCAATTGGAAGACGGTGACTTTTTCCGTCCGCTCGCGGCAATTTACAAGAAGAACAAAGTGCTTTCGCCGGCGATGAAGCAGTTCCTGTCCATTCTGAAGGACAACTGAACGACTGAAGCCGTGCGGAGCACAAACGCTCAACATCATCACCCATTGTGAAGGCCAAGAACGCTAAGAAGGATTTTCAGAACCTCATCAAGAAATCCGGCACGCCTATGAGCAGCCTGACCCCCGCGAAAGGTGTTCGCCTGATGCTCGATTTCTATCGAGACGTCCGTGCTGATAAGTGCGAGTTGGATGAAGACAGGGACATGCTGCTGTTCCAGTGGGGCACGCACAAATTCAGCGATGGCGAGTCATTCCGGTTCAACCTTACCCGGCAGTTCATTGTGCCGGAATCCGAGGACGACGATTGCATGTCACAGCTTTCTTTTACCTTCCACTTCCCGCCCTCGCCTCAGTTGGCCAAATTAAAGAGTGCCAATCAATGGTGCAGCACGCCTGACGAATTGGAGAATTTCGAATCGTTCATCACCGCCAGCAGCGCGTATGGGGCGGTCGCCAATGCCACTCCCACCAAAGTCACACTTGAGTATGGTGACGTCTAGAGCATGTCTGAAAAAGGAGCGCTGATCTGGCCAGGCTCTGAATCGCCTGTCCAGAAATCGATGCCGATCAGGCTTAGACCTTCCCGATCCACTTGCGATCTTCCCAAACCGCCTTGAGCGAAGTCAGGTTTCGCGAATCGAAGACGTTCTTGGCCGCTGCGATCAGTTTGCCCTTTTTGAGGTTTTGATACGCGTCGCTGGCGCTGATGGCCACAAACTGGAGCACGCTGGGATCGCGGTAACAATCAATCATGCAGCGAGTGCAGCCGTCGCGAATCAACTTGGATGGGTCGAATTCGTAGATGTTGCACATCGGTTTCTCCCAAAAATGGCAACGGTACAGGTTCAGATTCCAATCGAGATAAAAATATTTGTGACCGCCCAGGCAGCCGAATTTCTCCTTCTCACCGCGCAGGTGACGTTGCATCTCGTTCAGCGATTCCGACGGATTCACCACCGGATAGCCGCTGCGCTCTTTCATCTGTCGGATTTTATCGAACAGCTCAATCAGCTCGGTTGTGTTGAAATTCACCAGTCCGCCGTCGCTGAAACTAAGATAACTGCTGGCCAATGAGGTGAGCGGATAACTGAACGTGCAGCTCTTGAACCCGAGTTCTTCCAGGAACGCCGGCAACTTCTCGTAATCTTCGATCAACCGGCTCGCCGTAATGCTGGCCGTGGTTTGAATACCTAACTCGTGAAAAACCGCATTGGCATGTTTGATCTTGCGGCAAACGTCCGGCAGACCACGATTTTTCTCGTGCTTCGAAATGTCGTGTGCGTCCACGGACATGATCACGCTGCTCAAACCATCGGAAGCCAGCGCGCGCATGTTCTCGTCGGTCCACAAGCCGCCGTTGGTGCAGATCATCGGGTGAATCCCGCGCTCCGCCGCATAACGCGTCATTGCCCGCAGATCGCGATGCACCATCGGTTCGCCCCCGACGAACAGCAGATAACCGATGTGATTGCGGACAGCGATGTCGATGAAATCGCGGGCCTCCTGCAACGTGACACTGCGCCGCGCCTTGGGATCGAATTTGGATCGGGCAAACCCGCAGAAGCCGCAATCCGCGTTGCAGATATTCGTGATGGCAAACTGGAGATAGCCTGGGCCGCCGTGTTCCAGCACTTCGCCCAGCAGTTTGAACGGGCTCTTCTTCGGGCGGACCACGGGACGAGAAAAGTCGACAGCCGGCCCGCTATTGCCGGAGGCGGACGGCGGATTGGATTCAGTAACGGAACTCATTTGTAAACTCCGATACTGTGGCGAGAACCTGTAGTCTCAAGCAATCCTTCTTTCACCCCAACCAGAACCAAGGGGCCGATTTTCGGAAATGAGTTGCCTTGAACCAAAGTCTTATGGCACAAACGCGGCACTGATTCAGGAGAAATTGCCAAACACAGCTCGTCAGACCCCAAATCCCTATGAACTGGTATTACGTTGATCAAGGACAGCAGGCCGGCCCGGTGGATGACGCCACACTGGAGCAGTATCGGGCCAGCGGCAAAATCCAGCCGGATACCCTCGTCTGGCGAGAAGGCATGGCCAATTGGATTGCTTACAGCGAAGCCAAAGCTGAAGCCAAACCGGCCGGTCTTCGTCTCGCCGGCAGTACCGCTGGTGCCGCAGGCACGGCGGGCAGCTCGGCCACAGCGACTGCGGAAGCGACTTGCACCGAATGCGGCGGCACTTTCCCGGTCGAAAACCTGATCCGTTACGGCACCGCCAACGTCTGCGCGAATTGCAAACCGGCTTTCATGCAGAAACTGGCCGAAGGCGCGAAGATTCAAACCGGCGGGTTGGAATACGCCTCGATCGGCACGCGCTTCGCCGCCGTCGTTCTCGATGGCATTCTGCTTTGGATTGTTGGCACCGGGATTCAATTGGCCATGGGCGCGATGAGCCCGCGCGGCACCTTCGGCGCCGCCCAGATCATCTCCATGGCATTGCAACTCTTGATCGGCATGACTTACGAAGCGGTGATGATCGGCAAGTATGGCGCGACGCTTGGCAAGATGGCCTGCAAAATCAAGGTGGTCACCGCCGACGGCGGCAAAGTCAGTTATCCCCGCGCCTTTGGGCGTTACTTCGCCAAGATTCTCAGCCAGATGATCTGTTTCATCGGTTATCTCATGGCGGTCTTTGACAAGGAAGAACACCGCTCGTTGCATGATCGGATGTGCAACACCCGCGTCGTGATGAAATAGGCATGAACGCCGCCAGCATCCAATGTCCGAAATGCAAAACCGCCCTGCTACATGGCGCATTCAACCGCCCGGAATTCAGCGCGTGCCCGGGATGCGCGGCGCCGGTGCAGATTGAAGTTTTCCCGGCGTTTTTTCGACCCACCGCCACCGCCCGCAGCGGTGAGGCGGTGATGACCGAAGGCGAAGCGAGTTGCTTTTATCATCCGCAGAAAAAAGCCGTCTTGCCTTGTGAAAGCTGCGGGCGCTTTGTTTGCGCTCTCTGCGACTGTGAACTGCACGGGCAACACCTCTGCCCCGCCTGCCTGGAAACGGGTCGAACCAAAGGGAAAATCAAAAGCCTGGAGAACACCCGCACACGCTACGACAATCTCGCGCTGGGTTTGGCGGTCTATCCCATTCTCCTTTTTTACTTCACGCTCGTGACGGCGCCAATGGTGTTCTACGTGGCGATCCGCTATTGGAAAGCTCCGCTGGGCCTGACGCAAGGTTCGCGCGTGCGGTTTGTGATTGCGATGATCATTGCCACGCTGCAAATCGGCGGCTGGGGATTGCTCTTGATTGGTATTTTCGCGAGGTAACCTGTGGCCGAAAAGGAATACATCAAATTTACCCCGACCCGGCAACGCCGGGGATTCGCCGTGGTTTCGTCTTCCCGTTCCTGCCTGTGGCTTGGGCGCGATCACTTGCTGGTCGTCTCCACGGACGGCTTCACCGAGACTTACAAACGATTCTACTTTGGCGATATCCAGGCCATCGTGCTGCGCAGGAATCTCCGCGACCGCGTGATCGGGATTGTGACGGGATTGATGACGGCGGGTTTTGGCCTGACCGCGCTTTTGATGAAAGCGATCGAAGGCAAATGGGTCTTCGGCATTCTGGCCGGCGTTTGCGCGATTCCCTTTGTGTTCAATCTCCTTTACGGCGCGACCTGTTCCTGTGAATTGCGCACCGCAGTGCAAACCGAACCGCTGCCCCCGCTCAGTCGCGTGCCGCGGGCGCGCAAAGCGTTGGCTCGCCTGCGTCCTTTGATCGCCGCCGCCCAGGGCGAACTCAGCCCCGAACAAGCCGCGGTCCGGATGCAGGAAATGATTTCTGCTCCCCGCACTTCCACTCCCGAACCGATCGCGCCGCAGGCGTTCGCGGCCGATGATCCAAACATCCCGCCGCAGACGGTCGGTTGAAGTTGAGCGATGCAAACCCTGGCTCATCAGCGTTGCTTCAACCACGCCGCGCGTGAGGCTGCGGCCCGTTGTCCCGAGTGCAAACAGTTCTTCTGCCGCGAATGCATCACGGAACACGATGACCGGGTGCTTTGCACCGCCTGCCTGCGAAAACTCGCCCGCGTGCCGCTCACCAAACGCGCCGGGTTTGTCGGAGTCATGCGCGGAGTTCAATGCCTCGCCGGCATTCTCATTGCCTGGTTTTTCTTTTTCCTGATTGGCGAAGGCCTGGTGCGGCTGTCTGATTCGTTTCACCAGAATACAATGTGGCTGGTTCCGTGGATGGATCGGGACTAAGAAAGCTGAACATGCGCCATTCACTCTTTCCAGCGAAACAACGAACGCCGCCAGCCCCTTGCGTTTTGAAAGCGGCGGGTTGGGCGTCAAACGTTTCGCGACTCTCTCCGCGGTCCATCCGATGAAAGGCGCGCATCGCAGAAAGTCAGGCAAGAGCGCGTTCGAGCTGATCGAAGAAGCGACGCAACTCCTGCGCACGACTCCCCTGGCAACGCTCACCGTTTATTATGTGGGCGCAATCCCATTCGTCCTGGGCTTCCTGTATTTCTGGGTGGACATGAGCCGCAGCCCGTTTGCCAATCAACATCTGGCCGAAGCCGGATTGGGTGTAACGGTTCTGTTCCTCTGGATGAAATTCTGCCAGGCGCTGTTCGCGCGACGACTGCGCGCGCAACTCGCAGCCGAACCGATGCCGCGTTGGAATTTCCGTCAAAGCTTCCGCGTGCTGCTCGGGCAGGCGATTCTCCAACCGTCCGGGCTGTTCTTGATTCCGTTGTCTCTGATTCCGCTGCTGCCCTTTCCTTGGACCTACGGTTTTTATCAAAACGTGACCGTTCTGGCCGACGCCGAATCCGGCGAAGTCTCGAAGCTGATCAAGCCTTCCTGGAAGCAGGCGTCGTTGTGGCCCTTCCAAAATCACCTCCTGCTCAGCCTGGCGGCAGTGTTCGCATTTTATGTTTTCCTCAATTGGACCGTGGTCTGTTTCACGATTCCAGGTCTGCTCAAAATGCTGTTCGGAATGGAAACTGTTTTCACCCAAAGCCCGTGGGCAATGGTCAACACCACTTTCTTCAGCGCCATCTGCGGACTCACCTACTTGAGCGTGGATCCCGTTCTGAAAACCATTTATGTGCTGCGCTGTTTCTACGGGGAATCGCTGCAATCGGGCGAAGACTTGAAAGCGGAGCTGAAGCGTTTTTCCGTTGCGCCGCAAACAGTGCTTCTGCTGGTTTTGCTCTCACTATTTACCGGTTTCCATTCCAAAGCCGATGAAGCGAACCCGCCATTAACGCCCGTTCCGCAGGCGCAAACGACGCCGCCGGCTTCACCCGTGGAGCTGGACCGCAAAATCGATCAGGTGATTCACGAACGCAAATACACCTGGCGCATGCCGCGCGAAAAAGCGGTGGCAGCGGAAACCAAAAAAGGCCCGATCACCCGATTTTTCGAGAACGTTGGAAAAATGGTGCGCGACGCGCTGAAGACAATGTTCCACGCGTTCGAAGAGCTAATACGTAAATGGTTTCAACGGAACGATTCCGCCGGGGAGAAAGCCGATTCGACGGGCAATTGGATTTCACCGCTCCAGACGTTCTTGTTTGTGCTGGTGGCCGTCGTGCTCTCGGTGCTCGCGATTTTTCTGCTGCGCGTCTGGCGCGGACGCCAAAAAGTCGTCACCGCCGTGGCTGCGGAAGCCATTCAGCCGGCGCCCGATCTGGCTGATGAAAACATCCACGCCGATCAATTGCCAGAAGATGGCTGGACGAAACTGGGGCGTGAATTGCTTGAACGCGGCGAGTTCCGTCTCGCGATGCGGGCCTTTTACCTGGCGACGCTGGCGCACCTGGCCGGACGCAACTTGATCAGCATCGCGCAGTTCAAATCCAATCGCGATTACGAGAAGGACTTGCGCCGTCGCGGTCACGCCATTCCCAGCCTGTTGCCGATGTTTAATGAGAACCTCTCGGTCTTCGAACGCATTTGGTACGGCATGCACCCGGTTGATCGCGAGCGGGTGACTGAGTTCGCGGCGAACGTGGACAAAATCAAATCCGTCGCATGAAGCGCACTTTGCCAATCTTTGTCATCGTTGCCTGTGCGGTCGCTTTCGTTTTTGGCGTGGTGCAATTGTTCAAGGTGCGCTTTGCGATTGGCGACGTTTATCCGCCTTACTCTTCACTGCGTTCCGATCCGCTGGGCACGATGGCGTTCTACGAGAGCCTGGAGAAGATGCCCGGCTTCACGGTCCGGCGCGATTATTCGACCGCCAACCAATTGCCGGATGGGAAATCCACCGCGTATCTTCATCTCGCCGCCTCGCGCTACGAATGGGAACGCATGCCGGAAAGCATGTTCAAGGAGATTGAGCAATTCGTGACCGGCGGCGGAAGATTGGTCATTACGCTCTCGCCGGAAGCGGTCAGCGGCTATCAATCGCGTTGGAACTCCGAGAAAGAAAGTGAGACCAACTCTGTTCCACCCGTCAAAAACTCGAACGACCCAGAAAAAAGCGACGATGCGCCTGAGAAAAAGTCTGAGCCGGGCAAATCGAAAAAGAAAATTCCAAAAAGTCCCGAGGAAGAAGAACTCGAAAAACACTGGGTTTCGATTCAAGCCCGCTGGGGTGTGAGTTTCAAGATGATCGATCTGGAGCCCGGCGATGACAATCATTTTGAACCCGCGCCGGTTCACAATCGAACCGAGCTGCCGCTCCCAGAAACACTCCAATGGCACAGCGGGATAACCTGCACGCATTCGAACGCCGCCTGGCAAACCATCTACGCGCGCGGAACCAACGCGGTGGTGACGGAGCGCGCGTTTGGCCGCGGCAGCGTGGTGATCGCTACGGACAGCTTTTTCCTGAGCAACGAAGCGATGCGGGACGATCGCCATCCGGAGCTGCTCGCCTGGCTGATTGGCGGCAGTCGGCAGGTGGTTTTTGACGAAGCGCATCTCGGTGTGATGGAGAGCCCGGGCGTCGCCACATTGATGCGCAAATACCGGCTGCACTGGCTTACCGCTGGTCTGCTGCTGCTCGCGGGATTGTTCATCTGGAAAAATTCCACGAGCCTGGTTCCGGCACACGATGATGAGCAACAGCGCGATTACGTCGTTGGCCGCGACGCGTCCTCCGGCTTTGTCAATTTGTTGCGGCGCAGCATTGCCCCGCGCGATTTGCTTGCCACCTGTTTTGCCGAATGGAAACGCTCGGCGCGGCAGTCTGGGAAGTATTCGTCCACGCGATTAGATCAGGCCGAAGCCGTCTTCCAGCGGGACCATGCGCTGCCGCCCAAAGAGCGCCATCCGCTCCGAACGTATCAGGAAATTCACTCCATTCTCGAAACTCGAAAACCGGAAAACGAACCATGAACATCGATCGACTCAAAGAAGTCCTCGCGCAGGCGCGGCACGAAACCGGCAAAGTCATCATCGGCCAGCACGAGGTGATTGAAAAAGCGCTGATCGCCATTTTCACCGGCAACCACGCGCTCATCGAAGGCGTTCCCGGTGTCGCCAAGACGCTGCTGGTCCGGACACTGGCGCACGTGCTCGGCACGGACTTTGCGCGGATTCAGTTCACACCCGACCTGATGCCCGCCGACATTACCGGGACGAGCGTTTTCAATCTTCAACGCAACGAGTTTTCGCTCATTAAAGGTCCGGTGTTCACATCGTTTCTTCTGGCCGACGAAATCAATCGTGCGCCCGCCAAAACGCAATCGGCTTTGCTTCAAGCGATGCAGGAACGTGTTGTCACGATCGACCGCGAGACGCACGCGTTGTCTTCCAACTTCACCGTTTTCGCCACGCAGAATCCCATTGAATACGAGGGCACCTATCCGCTGCCCGAGGCGCAGAAAGATCGTTTCATGCTCAAGATCACCATGCGTGCGCCAGATCGAGCCGAGGAACTCTCGCTGGCGCAACGCACGATGACGAAGGAAGCGCCGGAGGCTTTGCTGGCCAATGGCGTCGTGAAAGCGGTGATTCAGGCGGAGGATCTCGCCGCTCTGCGGGACGGATTGACGGCGATTGTGGTGCGGGATGAATTGATTGGCTACCTGGTGGACATTGTGCGGATGACGCGGCAACACGAGAGCGTGCTGGTCGGTTCCGGCCCGCGCGCCACGCAATCGCTGATCATGGCCGCGCGAGCCTACGCCGCGATTTCCGGTCGCGATTTCGTCACGCCCGACGATATCAAAGCAATGGCGATTCCGGTTCTGGAACATCGTTTGATTCTCCGGCCTGAATTCGAAATCGAAGGACTGACCGTGACGGAAGTGATTCAACAAATCCTGCAACAGATCGCGGTCCCGAGATGAGATGATCGTCCCACGTTCCAGATTGCTTTTTTGGGTGGCGGCCATTGTGTTGCCGTTCGCGCTGCTGGCCGCCGTTGCACCGGAGGCGGGCATCGTTTCCGCGCTGTTCATCGGCGGGTTGGGCGCGGTCGCAATCGCCGACGCTCTGGGCGCGCGACGCGCTTTGACGGGAATCGGCGTTGAACTTCCGCCGGTCGCCCGCTTTTCGAAAGATCGCGAAGGGAAACTGGAAATTCGCATCCGCAATGTGACGCAACGCTCGCGCTCGTTGCGCGTCGCATTGGCTTTGCCGAGGGAAATCCCGGCTGCTGTCGAAGAGATGGAAATCGTTCTGCCCGCGGGATCGGAATGGTCGCGGCTGACTTGGTCCTGCAAACCGAACCGCCGTGGTAATTACCGGTTAGATTCCGCTTACATTGAGGGCCGTTCGCCTTTTGGCTTTTGGGCCGTTCGCCAGAAGTTTTCCGTGCAATCCGAAGTGCGCGTTTATCCGAACCTGCTCACCGAGCGGAAGAATCTCGCGGCGTTGTTCCTGAATCGCGGCGGCCTCGGCTTGCACGCCCAGCGGCAGGTGGGCAAGGGCCGCGACTTTGAGAAACTGCGCGAATACGTCCCCGGCGACAGCTTCGATGAAATTCATTGGAAAGCGACCGCGCGCCGCGGGAAGCCGATCACGAAGGTTTTCCAGATCGAACGAACGCAGGAAGTTTACGTGGTCGTCGATGCGTCCCGGTTGAGCGCGAGAACGTCCGTCGTCCGTGGTCCGTTGAACGCGGAAAACTCCATCGCTTCGGCCGCCGCTGATGACGGACAACTCACAAGCGACTCAATTCTTGAACGTTTCGTCACCGCCGCGCTGGTGCTTGGGTTGGCGGCGGAACAACAGGGCGATCTCTTCGGCTTGCTGACATTCACGAACAAGGTGGAAAAGTTTGTCCGCGCCAAGAATGGCAAGGCGCATTACAGCGCGTGTCGCGATGCGCTTTACACGGTGCAACCGCATGTTGTCAGTCCGGACTTCGACGAACTCTGCACGTTCATTCGCCTGCGCCTGCGCCGGCGGGCGCTGATTGTATTTCTCACGTCGCTCGACGATCCGGCGCTGGCGGAAAGTTTCGTTCGCAACGTTGAATTGATCCGGCGGCAGCACCTGGTCTTGGTCAACATGATTCAACAACCCGGCACGGCTCCGCTGTTCACGCAACCTAACCTGACCGGCATCGACGATTTGTATCGGCAACTCGGCGGCCATCTGGAATGGCACAAGTTGCGGCAGTTGGAAAAGACGCTGCAACGGCGCGGCGTGCGGTTCTCTCTGATGGCAAACGAACGGCTGAGCGCCGGACTGGTTTCGCAATACCTCAGCGTCAAACAAAGGCAGATGATATGAACCCAAGCAGCGTTACGTTTCACGGCTCACGTTTCACGGCCCACGTTCCAGGTTTCGCGGCCCACGCTAGCGTATGATCATTGATCTTCAACGTTTCATCGTAACGGAGCGGCCCGGCTGGACCGAGCTGGAAACAATGCTCAACCGACTGGAAGCCGAGCCCAACCTTCAACTCACGCTGGAGGAACTCCAACGCTTTCACGGACTCTACGAACGCACCGCAGCCGATCTGGCGAAACTCATCACGTTTTCGTCTGAACCGGAAACGCGGCGTTACCTGGAAAATCTGATCGCTCGCGCTTACGGTGAAATTCATGAGACGCGCGAAAAGCAGCGCCGGATTTTTCCGCTGCAATGGTTTTTTCAAACGCTCCCCCGGACGTTTCGCCGTCAGGTGCGCGCCTTCTATTTTGCGTTGGCCGTAACACTGGCAGGCTGCGCATTCGGCGCGTTGGCCACCGCATTTGATCCAGATTCGCGTCATGTCACAATGCCGTTCGGGCACGATCAATTGCGTCCAAGTGAGCGCGTGAAGCAGGAGGAAAACAGCCCACGCGATCAGTTGACCGGCCACAAATCGTCCTTCTCCGCGTATCTGATGACGCACAACATCAAGGTTTCGATTTTCACGCTGGCGCTGGGAATGACGTGGGGCGTGGGCACGATCATCATGCTGTTCTACAACGGCATTGCTCTTGGAGCGATCGCGCTGGATTACATCGCCGACGGCCAAACGCGGTTTCTGCTCGGCTGGCTGATGCCGCACGGCGTGATTGAAATTCCCGCCATCCTGATCGCGGGTCAGGCCGGATTCGTGCTCGCGTTGGCCTTGATCGGCTGGGGCAAACGCACACCGTTGCGACTGCGTTTGCGCGAAGTTTCACGGGATGTTGTCACGCTGATTTTCGGCGTGGGCCTGCTGCTGGTCTGGGCTGGTTTCATTGAAGCGTTCTTGTCGCAATATCATGAACCGGTTTTTCCTTACGAAGCCAAGATCGCGTTCGGATGCGTGGAGTTGGCCTTGCTAATTGTTTATTTGTCGAAGTCCGGGCGAAAACTCTCCGACCGAGAAGCCAACGCTGAAACTCGAACCGAACCGCAATGAAAACCAGCGCGCTTTTGATTCGCACGCCCGAAGGAATTGTCTTCTCGCAAACCCTTGCCGGACCGGTCACCCGTTTTCTGGCCTGGTTCATCGACCTGCTCTGCGTCGGCGTGATCATGACCGTGCTGGGAACGATTCTCGGACTGTTGCAAATGCTCAGCGCCAATCTGACCGTCGCGCTCACAACGTTGACCTATTTCGTCATCAGCATCGGCTACGGCATTTTTTTTGAATGGTCCTGGCGCGGTCAGACGATTGGCAAAAAACTGTTCCGTTTGCGCGTGGTGGATGCCGAAGGAATGCGTCTGCAATTCGATCAAGTCGTGACGCGCAATCTGCTGCGGTTTGTGGACATGTTGCCGGCGTTTTACTTCGTGGGCGGCGTGACGTGCTGGCTGAACCGCAAGTGCCAGCGGCTCGGCGATCTGGCGGCCAACACGATTGTCATTCGCACGCCGCAACTTTTCGAGCCGGATCTGGATCAGCTGCTCACCGGGAAATTCAATTCGCTGCGACAGCATCCGCATTTGGCCGCGCGACTGCGCCAGCGGGTTTCGCCCGCCGAAGCGGCGACGGCGTTGCAGGCGTTGATGCGTCGCGATGAATTTGAACCGATGGCGCGCGTGGAACTGTTCGAGCAACTGGCCGCTCACTTCCGCGCCAAAGTCGAGTTTCCATCGGAAGCAACCGACGGCGTGGCCGATGAACAGTATCTGCGCAACGTCGTGGACGTGATTTACCGCACCCGGGCGGAGGAGCCGAAGCCAGCTCACTGAAATTTGGCCGGTTTGATCCACAATTTCCGCCCGCCGGCGAAGAAGTGATGGCGCGGGGCGCACGTTTGCTGTTCCCCCTTCGTTGACGGCGGGCGGAGTCGCCCGTACCTTCCGGGCGCATGTTCGAACTCGTTTCGCCGTATCAACCCGCCGGAGATCAGCCGCAAGCCATTGCGAAGCTGACGGAAGGCTTGTTGGCCGACGCGAAACACCAGACACTGCTCGGCGTCACCGGTTCCGGGAAAACGTTTTCGATCGCGAACGTGATCAAGAATGTCAACCGCCCGACGCTGGTCATCTCGCACAACAAAACACTCGCCGCGCAGCTTTACGCCGAGTTCAAAAGCTTTTTTCCAAACAACGCCGTCGAATATTTCGTCAGCTACTTCGATTATTATCAGCCTGAGGCTTACATCCCGCGCACCGACACGTTCATCGAAAAAGATTCGAGCGTGAACGAGGAGATCGAGCGGATGCGGCTCTCCACCATGAGTTCGCTGTTTTCACGCCGTGATGTTTTGGTGGTGGCGAGCGTCTCGTGCATTTACGGCATCGGCAGCAAGGAAGATTACGAAGCGATGGTGATCCCGATCCGCGTGGGCCAGGACGTGGCGCGCGATGAATTTCTGCGACGCCTGGTGGAGTTGCAATACAACCGCAACGACATTGAATTCATGCGCGGCCAGTTTCGCGTGCGCGGCGACACTGTGGAATTGTGTCCGGCGGGCCGTGAAGACGCGTTACGGGTGGAATTTTTTGGCGATGAGATCGAACGCATCACGCGATTTGAGCCGCTAACGGGCGACGCCATTGAATCGCTGCAAACGGTGATGATTTTCCCGGCCAAGCAGTACGTCGCGCCCACGGAAAAGCTGCGGCCGGCACTGCTTTCCATTCGCGAGGAACTGGGCGAGCGGATTGCGTGGTTTGAGAAGCACGGCAAGCTGCTCGAAGCCCAACGCATCAAGATGCGGACGGAATACGATCTGGAAATGATGGAGGAAATGGGTTTCTGCTCCGGCATCGAAAACTATTCGAGGCATCTGGCACGGCGCCCGGCGGGTTCGAGGCCTTACACGCTATTCGACTTCTTTCCGAAGGATTATCTGCTCGTGATTGACGAATCGCATGCGACCGTCCCGCAGATCGGAGGAATGTATGCCGGCGATCGCTCGCGCAAAACAGTGTTGGTTGAGCACGGTTTCCGACTGCCCAGCGCGTTGGATAATCGCCCGTTGAACTTCGATGAATTTCAGTCGATGCAGAGCCAGACCATCTACGTCAGCGCGACGCCCAGTCCCAAGGAATTGGAATGGTCCAAAGGACGCGTCATCGAGCAGATTGTCCGGCCCACGGGATTGATTGATCCGAAAATTACGATCAAGCCGCTGGCCGGTCAGATCGACGATTTGATCAACGAAGCGCGGCAACGGGCGGATTCCAAACAGCGCATTCTGGTCACGACGCTGACCAAGCGAACGGCGGAGGAACTGACCGATTATCTGCGGGAGATCGGCATTCGCGTGCAGTATCTGCACAGCGAGATTGGCGCGATCGAGCGCGTGGAGATTCTACGTTCGCTGCGCAAAGGCGAGTTCGATGTGCTGGTCGGCATCAATCTTTTACGCGAAGGATTGGATCTGCCGGAAGTTTCGCTCGTCGCCATTCTCGACGCCGACAAGGAAGGTTATCTGCGCAGCACCACGAGTCTGATTCAGACGGCTGGTCGCGCGGCCCGGCATTTGAATGGTGAAGTGATTCTCTATGCGGACGTGATGACGCAGAGCATTCAGAAATTTCTCGCCGTCTCGGAGTATCGCCGCAAACGTCAGGTGGCTTACAATCTGGAACACAACATCACGCCGCGCAGTGTCAGTCGCGCCGTGGAGGAAAGCCTTTCCACGTACAAGGAAACGCATAACCAGGCGCAATCGGTTCTGAACGAAGCCGGCGTGGACATTGATTTTGCGACGACGATTCAAGAGCTTGAGCAGGAAATGCTGGCGGCGGCGAATAATCTGGAGTTTGAAAAAGCCGCGCTGATGCGGGATCAGATCCGCGAATTGAAGCGCGCGATGTCGGGCGAACCGCCCACGAAACCGAGCCCGGCCAGTGCCGCTGCGGGGAGAACCAAGGTCAGTTACGGCAAAGGCGGCCAGCGACGATCGTCGTCGCGCACTGCTAAATCATGAGATGAGACATATCGGTCAATTACCAGATGCCTCGCAAGCACGGCTGTTCAGCGATTTTCTGCTGGGACAAAATATTCACAACGAGGTGGAGCGTGAAAGCGACGGCACGTTTGCGGTTTGGGTTCGCGAAGAAGATCAGATAGCGCCGGCCACGGACTCGCTGAGGCGCTTTTTGGCGGATCCAAATGCATCCGAGTTCAAGCAGGGCGCGGCTGAAGCGGCGCGGGTGCGCGAAACCGAGAAGCAGGATTTGCAAGCGTATCAGCGCCGGGTGCGCACCGGACAAAACCTGTTCCCGAAAGTCGGCGGCTACGGTGTCGGCGTGCTGACGTATTCACTGATCGTGATCTGCGTTGCGGTGGCGCTTTTTTCCAAACTGGGCAGCGATCAGGAATTGTTGCGTCACTTGTATATTACCGACCCGGCGCTGGGAGCGGATCGTTCGCTGCCGGAAGTGTTCTCAGGGGAAGTGTGGCGGCTGTTCACACCGATGTTCATCCATTTCGGCGCGATTCACCTGATCTTTAACATGATGTGGTTGTATCAGCTCGGCTGCATGATTGAAGCCCGACGAAGTTCTTTGAATCTCCTGGCGGTGGTGGCAGTGACGGAAGTCTGTTCGAGCCTGGCGCAGTATTATGTGACGGGCCACGCTTCATTCGGCGGCATGTCGGGAGTGGTTTATGGCCTGGCGGGTTACGTCTGGATTCGCGGCAAGTACGATCGCGCCTCCGGTTTGTTCCTGGATTCGCAAAGCGTCACGATTTTGCTGGCGTGGTTGGTGATTTGTTACACGGGAATCTTTGGTCCGATCGCGAACACGGCTCACCTGGCCGGCTTGGTTGTGGGAATGGTCTGGGGCGGCGTTTCTGCTTTTCTCGCGTTGAGACGGCCGGGTTGAAGCCGAAGCCGGGTCCAGTCGCAAAGAGTTTGCGAGTTTCGGTCGTGAATCTTCTCGACTGAATTTCTAAGACTCAGACGTTTTGGCACGTCGCGCGGGAATCGCTGAGAATGGTTTTCTGCCAAAGCGTCAGGGAGTTCACCAAGCTATCGAGCCACGGCAGAGCGCGCTTTTCCAATGCATCGGACAAGCCGGTGGTGTCTTCGAGATGGCTGGCTTCATCGACTTCCTGAATGATGCGTCCCAGCTGTTCCAGTTGCCATTGGCGCAATTGAGTCAGCGAAGCGCGGCCATTGCTCGGACCGCAGATGTGATCGGGCAGCAGGCTCAAGGTCAGCAGCGGCTCTTTGAGAGAGGTGGAAAGATTCCACCAGAGTTCGCGCGCCTGCGAGGCCGGATTGATAATCACCAGTTCCACAGCGGTCTGCACCCGCGAATGAACGGCGATCGCCTGTTGAAGGGCGGCCTGAATCAATTGAGCGGGAACTTCGTTGAGGCTCATCGTCTCCGCTTCGACCTGAGTGAAACCCCAATTGCAATGCCTGGGTTGAGTCAGGTTCACCGATTCACCATCGACATTCAGCGAGCAGAGTATCCGCTGTTGCTGTAACGCGAGCGCTTCCAGATAGGAGCGAATGGCGATGAACGAGCGGCGTTCGGGAGGAAGTTCGATACAGACACCGTCCAGCTTCACTTCGATGGAACCGGTAAGAAACGAATTAGCATCAGACATAGACACCCCGAGACATCGCAGAAGGTGTGCCTGAACGCATTTGGGTTGGGAAAATACGTAAAACTACCGCAATGAAGAACCCGACTGAGGGTGCTGGTGGCTTCGCAAAGCCTGACCAAGCCAACCCGATGAAAGCTGACCACAGCAAATAGTGTGGCCAAACTGGCTTAACACCTCGTGTTGTTGTTCTCCGCTTGCCTATCGGGCCGGCCCGCTTTCGCCGACAAAGTTGAGCCGGGGTCGCCGACTGTCCAGAAGCTGGACAACTGTCCAGAAATTGCTTGGAACGCGTTTGCCTTTTCAGGGTTAAGAACTTCGCCGTGTTCGGAAGAGATCCGGCCCAAATCGGCCGCCAGGCCACCGAGAGCGGAGGACTCATGGGTTCTCCTCTCTCAAGCGTCGCGCTCTCCAGTGATCGGCGGCCCCGGGAATTCAGCTTTCTTCGCGTCCGCTGCGGAGTTCTGGCTGGCCGGTTTTGAAAGCTTGAACGCCTGTCGGAAGCAGATATTTTCGGCAAGGCAATGTGCGGTTCGAATTCCGAACGATTCCACTCTTCAGTTCCGCCGCCTTTAGTTCGTCCCGAATAAAAAACTAAATGACACGTCCGCTTACGCAAATGATCACACCATCGATGTCTCACCAGCGCTTTCATTTCCGAAAGACTTTCAGCTTGCTCGCGTTCAGCGTCTTGATTTGCCGCTTGGGCATTTCCGTTTGCGCGGCGAGTCCGGAAAATCCGGAGGAATGGGAAAACCCACAGCTCACCGGCATTAACAATGAGACGCCTCACGCCACGATGGTGATCTGTCCGGACACGAAAACCGCCGAGAAAATGGGCGTGACCGTCAACAGCGAGCGGGTGAAATCGCCCTTTTACCGCTCCTTGAATGGCGATTGGAAATATCATTATTCCTCCAACCAACTCGCGCGCGTCCCGGACTTCTGGAAAACCGATTTCAACGATCACGATTGGGCCACGATTCCGGTGCCGGCCAATGTCGAAATGCACGGCTACGGAATCCCGATCTACGTGAACATCCGTTATCCGTGGACCTGGCACGGCGTGGAGCCGAATCCGCCGTTCGTTCCCGGCAATGATCCAAACAACACGGTGAATGCGTATCGCCGCACGTTTGAAATCCCGAAAGACTGGAACGGCCGTCACGTGTTCCTGACCTTTGATGGCGTGAACTCGTTCTTCGATTTGTGGATCAATGGCCAAAAGGTCGGCATGGGCAAGGACAGCCGCACGCCGGTGGAATTCGACATTACGAAGTATCTGAAGCCCGGCCAGAACCTGCTGGCGGTGGAAAACTTTCGCTGGTCTGACGGTTCCTATCTCGAAGACCAGGATTTCTGGCGCATGAGCGGCATTTTCCGCGATGTCTATCTGTGGTCACCGCCGAACCTGCATGTCCGCGACTTGGAAATCAAAACCGCCCTGGACAGTGATTACCGCGATGCCGAACTCAAAAGCAAACTGCAGTTGATCAATTACGGTTCGGAACCCGCCGGCGTGACGGTGCAGGTTGACCTGCTCGATCCCAAAGGCGATTTGGTCTTCTCGCGCTCGGCTGAACAGCAAGTGGCCGCCGGACAGGAAATCTCGGTCGAGGATGCCGCGCCCATCGCTGATCCCTTGAAGTGGTCCGCCGAAACGCCGCACTTGTACAAGCTGCTCGTCACCGTTAAAAATGCCTCGGGCAAAATCCTGGAAGTCATTCGGCAACGTGTCGGTTTTCGCAAAGTGGAAATTCGCGACGGCAACCTGCTGGTTAACGGCAAACGCATCCTGATCAAGGGCGTCAACCGGCATGAACACGATCCGGATCGCGGTCAGGCGATCACCGTTGCTGGCATGGAAAAAGACATTCAGACGATGAAGCAATTCAACATCAATACGGTTCGTTGCTGTCATTATCCGAACCAGCCCGCGTGGTATGATCTGTGCGATCGTTACGGAATTTATCTGATCGACGAAGCCAATATCGAGAGCCACGGAATGGGATACGGCCCGAAAACTCTGGCCAAGAATCCCGCCTTTGCCGACGCGCACATGAACCGCACCGTCCGGATGGTCGAGCGCGACAAAAATCATCCCTCCGTCATCATCTGGTCGCTGGGCAATGAAGCGGGCGACGGGCCGAACTTCGTGGCCACTTCCAAGTGGATTCACGAACGCGATCCCAGCCGTCCCGTTCACTACGAGCGTGCCGGTCAGAACTCGCACACCGACATTGTCTGCCCGATGTATCCGCGCCCGAACGAACTGGCCCAATACGCTTCGGAGCCGCGCACGCGTCCTTACATCATGTGCGAATACGCCCACGCCATGGGGAACAGCTCGGGCGACATGTGGTCTTACTGGAAACAGATTTACGAGAAGCCTTACCTCCAGGGCGGTTCCATCTGGGACTGGGTCGATCAAGGATTGCGCCAGCCGCAGAATCGCTCAACGCGCGCTCATTTCGTTCCGGTCAAACCCGGTGACAAAACCTTCTTCGCTTACGGTGGCGATTTCGGCCCGCAGGATGTGCCAAGCGACGACAACTTCTGCGACAACGGCCTGGTCACACCCGATCGCGAACCGCATCCGGGTTTGTTCGAGGTGAAGCACATTTACCAATACATCCATTGCAAGGCGGTTGACCTGAAGCAGCGCACGATCGCGATTAAAAATTGGTATGATTTCGTCAACCTGAAGGATGTCGTCACCGGCCAATGGCAATTGAAAGCCGATGGGCGCGTGATTCAGGACGGAAAACTGGCGGTGTTAGACCTCGCGCCCGGAGCCACGACGCAGGTTTCCATTCCCGTCAAAGCCTTCCAACCGCAACCCGGCGTGGAGTATTTCCTGGAAGTCAGCTTCGCCCTGAAACGGGATCTGCCGTGGGCCGACAAAGGTCACGAAGTGGCGTGGGATGAATTCAAGCTGCCGGATTCCGCGCCGGCGCTGGCGCAGAAAACCGACGGTCTGCCCGCCTTGAAATTGAGCGAAAGCTCCGATGGCGTGCAGGTCAGCGGCAAGGCTTTTGAAATGGCGTTCGACGGCAAAGCCGGCCTGAAATCATGGCGCTTCGACGGAAACGAACTCATCCACTCGCCGTTGCGTCCGGATTTCTGGCGCGCCACGATCGACAATGATCGCGGTCGTTGGAAGGACGTGAAGGCTCAGGACCGCTGGCGCACTGCCAGTGAGGGCGCACAGGTGCGCGACTTCAAAGCGACCGCAAAGGGCGATCACGTTGAAGTCGCTTTGCAAGAGCTGTTGCCAAAAGCGGGCAATGCTGTGTGGACCACGACTTACAAGGTGTTCCCAACCGGTGACGTCGTCATCGAAGCCAGCTTCCAAGCCGGCCAGACAAATCTGCCCAAGCTGCCGCGCTTGGGAATGCAAATGACCTTGCCCAGCGGCTTCGAACGCATCATCTGGCTTGGACCCGGGCCGCAGGAAACCTACAGCGACCGCAAAGACGCCCGGATCGGACTTTACAGCGGCACCGTGGACGAACAGTTCTATCCACATTACAGCGAGCCTGGAGAAACTGGAAACAAGGCGGACGTGCGCTGGGTGGCTTTGATCAACAAAAAAGGCGTCGGGCTGCTCGCCATTGGCGCGCCGCTGCTAAGCGTCAATGCGCTGCATTACGGCTCGGAAGATCTGAACGCGGGCAAGCACTCGTTTGAATTGCCACGGCGGGATTACATCACGCTCAACCTGGACTTGAAGCAGCAAGGCGTGGGCGGCGACAACAGTTGGGGCGCCTGGCCGCACGATGAATTCCTGATTCCCTGCCAGGATTACAGCTACAGCTTCCGACTTCGCCCGATCCACTCGGAGCGGGACGCGGAGAAGATTGCGCGAACGGTTCTCAAATAACCGGGCGCCGAAACGCAACCTCAGTTCGTTGGATCAACAGCCGGAGCGATTTTCGTCCGGCTGTTTTTTTCTTCCTAATCACCGTCGAGGAAAAGCCCGGAAAGATTCGAACCGCTGACCGCGTCGCGACTCATTGCCATTCCAACAAGTGATTCGCTTCAAACCCGTCGGCCGTGTGCGGAACGGAATCGGAACCTTCGCCCAAGTGACCGGCCGCCAGCATTTTTTCGTAATAGGCGAGATACTTCCGCGCCATGTCGAGATGCGTGAATCCCTGTTCCGTGACCCGCTTGCGACACGCCATGGGATCGAAGGCATCCGGATTTCGGACCGCATCGATCAGCCGGTCGGCGCGAGAACTCAAGGCTCCCGTCTCCGGCGTGACAATTTCCGGCAGTGAACCGTAAGGCGTCGCCGCCACGTAACAGCCGCTGACCAACGCTTCCGTGACCGCCACGCCAAACGGTTCGTGCCAGCGAACCGGAAAAATCAGGCAGCGGGCTTTGGCGAGCAGATTCAGCTTTGTCTGGCCGCCCAGCATGCCGTGATATTGCACACCACGAATCGCGGGCAGCAGCCGGTGCAAATTGAAGATCCAGTTGCGCGATCCGATCACGTGCAGCTTGATTCCCGCCTTGCGACAGATGGCGATCGCGCCTTTGACGTTCTTCACGTCCCACGAAGCCTTGGCCAGGTAAACTGCGTAATCTTCGCGCGTGGGACTGAACTCGTAATCCGCGGGATCCAGACCATTATGCACGTAGTGAACGGATCGGTGATTCGCAGCGTGAGCTTTGGAAACGAAGACGGTATTGGGATGAAAGCTTTGGCCCGGTTTACCGTTGCCATGCACGGTGGTGATGAAGGGTTTCCGAGATGCCCTTCGACGCGCTGTGACAATGGACGATATCCGTCGAATCGGGAATCAGCCGAGTCCAGGCATCGCCCTGGCTGTCGGACCGCGGTATCGGCCTCAATTCCACGCCGGGGATGTGGCTTTCGGGATGAGCGATCAGCGTGACTTGATGGCCGAGTTCCACCAGCGCTTTCCCCAGCCAATAAACAACGCGCTGACTTCCACCGTAGAGCTGCGGCGGGACGGGTTTGGTGCTGGAACAATAGAGTGTGATATGTATTTACAAGGGCCGCTCTGGGAACGCTGCTGCGCGCGAGCGATCCTGCTGACAACGAGCGGCGATTTGATCTGGAAGTGAAGCGTTGTCGAAGGAGTAACCGAACAGAGCAATGTCCTCGGCATAGACCTCGGCCACGATGCGACGGGTTTCGTCCGTGTAATATTCTTTGTAATCCCGGGTTCGGATCGGATTGCAGTTGTCTTCCCGAAGCGTCGCCGGGACATTGAGCTTGCGGCAGACGATGGAGAAATCCTCGGGCAGATTCTCGCAAAAGCCGATGAAGTTCACTGCGAGCCGATTTTGCAGTGTGATGTAATGAAACTGCGGTCGAAAATGACTGTAGGAACACACGTTGGCGGGCGTCACCCAGCCGCGGACAAAAGAGTCAAAGTCGTGAAACGCAGCGAGATTTCTTCGCTCCCATTTTTGGCTGCTTCCCAGGGACGGATTTTTCATGAAGAAAAAAGCCGAGACCAGGCGATCCCAAGGATTTCTGACGAACGTGAACGTCAGGCATTGCTGGAATACTTTTTCCGGGAGTACGGTGTGATACCCCGCCAGAGATTTGTGGCCGCCCAGTTGCAAGGGCAGACTTTTGCGGATCGAAGTTCCCGCGCATTTTGGAATGTGAACGAAGATGCCGCGAGTGCGCTCACATTGCATTCGCAATTTCAGATAGCGCAACGGATGCCGCACCTGAAATTTAAATCGCTCCACACGGCGCGAGAGTGCGCCACCCGGTTGAGATTGCAGTCCAAACTTCTGAATCGTACTCATTCAAGCGATTTTCCCCGAGAGCGTTCACCGCGAAGTCGCTTCGGGATTCAGCGAACCTGTTTGCAGAGACTGTGCCATTCTGGAGTGACGCGAAGCTTTCGCGGAAGACCGCCGAAAATCCCCGGGCCGGGAAGCATTACGCGAAACAATCTGTTCCACTCGTGGTTCGTTTTGTGTCAGCTCCGTGGCCATGCGAATGCGCCGGAACGATTCAGCCAAACTGAGTGAAGGTGCAAACGGAGAGAACGTCATGGGAGATTGAAGCGATCGGCAATCCCATCTCGCTTTGGACTGCGGCAGGAAGCGCAGCGCGCGGCATCCGATTGGCCGAACCGTGCGATTTTTCGCTGGCAAATGGAAGGTCAGTATGATTGCCTCATCCGACCTTGCCCGCGACTTCCGAGGGCGGGACTTGTTGGCGGGAACCTTTGAATACAGAAGCGAAAACGAACTACATACCATTATGCAGCACATTCATCTAGCAGGCATCGATTACGCAATTCTGCTGATCTATATTGCCGCCGTTGTGGGAATTGGCTTTGCCCTGAAGCGCTACATGAAAAGCTCTTCAGACTTCCTCACCTCCGGCCGTTCCATCCCGACCTGGGTCACCGGTCTGGCCTTCATCTCCGCCAATCTCGGCGCGCTGGAACTGGTCGGCATGGCCGCCAGCGGCGCGAAATACGGCATTTCCACCGCGCACTTCTACTGGGTGGGGGCGATTCCCGCGATGGTTTTCCTGGCGGTGTTCATGATGCCGTTTTATTACGGTTCCAAGGCGCGCTCGGTGCCGGAGTATTTAAAAATGCGTTTCGACGAACGCGTGCGGGCGCTGAATTCCGTGGCATTTGCGGTCATGACCATTTTCGCCTCCGGCATTTCCATGAATGCGTTGGCCAAGCTGCTCACTGGTTTGCTGCCTTGGAAGTTTGACATCAACATTCTCGGGCTGCATCTCGGAAGTTATGATGCCTACCTTTGGATCTGCTCGGGTGTTGTGCTGATTTACGTGCTCAAAGGCGGTTTGACCTCGGCCATTTACACGGAAGTGCTCCAGTTCTTCATGATTGTGCTGGGCTTCGCTCCGGTCGTTTACCTGGGGCTGAGGGATGTCGGCGGCTGGAAAACGATGAATCATGCGCTGGAAACCGTGGCCACAAGCCCCTCGACGTATCACCTCGCGGAAGCTGGGAAAGTCTATGGCACCAATGCCTGGACGAGCGCCTGGAAACCGGTGCTCGCCGGTGCCCAGGGCAATCCCATGGGCGTCGATTGGTTCGCGATGATTTTCGGCCTCGGCTTCGTGCTCTCCTTCGGCTATTGGTGCACCAACTTCCTCGTCGTGCAACGCGCGATGGCCGCCCGCAACATGACCGCCGCCCGCAATACACCACTGGTTGCGGCCATTCCCAAGATGTTCTTCCCGATTCTCGTAATTGTTCCCGGCATGATTGCAATGGCGCTCACCGCCATGCCCAACAAGGGCTATCGCATTCCGCCACCGATCTTGAGCGATGCTGTTTACAACCAAGGCGCCGCCGCGGTGAAGAACGCATCCGTCGCCCAACCTGAAGAAGCTGTGAAAGCGGTCAGCGCGGCCATGGGCAAGAAAATGGATTCTGTCCAGGTCCTCGCGCTGGTCGCCAACGCCAGCCAATTGGATGACGCCAAGATCAAGAGCGGCCTTTACGACGCGGTCGCGGAATACGATTACGACGGCGTGATTTTGTCGCTCGTGAAAAAATATTGTCCGGCGGGTCTGCTGGGTCTAGCGCTCACGGCCCTGCTGGCCTCGTTCATGTCGGGCATGGCCGGCAACGTTACGGCGTTCAATACCGTTTGGACTTACGATCTTTACCAGGCCTACATGGCGCCGAACAAAAGCGACGCGCATTACATGTGGATGGGCAAATTCATCACCGTGGTAGGCATTGTCTTGAGCATCGCCGCCGCTTACTTCGCCTCGATGTATAACAACGCCATGGACATCATTCAGCTGGTGTTCGGATTCGTGAACGCGCCGCTCTTCGCCACGTTCCTGCTGGGCATGTTCTGGGTGCGGACCACGGCGACCGGTGCCTTTCTCGGGTTGTTCGGCGGCATCGCCAGCTCGGCTCTGTTCCACGCGCTCACCACCACGAGCAGCAATCTGGACGACGCGGGCAAAGTCATCAATGGCATGAAAGGCGGCTACCTGGGAATCGTGGCCAAGTTCCCAAGCGAAATGGCGCAGAACTTCTGGCTCGCAGCCTTTGCCTTCATCGCCTGTCTAGCATTGACCCTGATCATCTCGCTGGCGACGCGGCGCACGAAGACCAACGAAGAGCTGAAAGGTTTGGTCTATTCACTCACCCCGAAGGTGAAAGACGAAAACCAGGCGTGGTATCTCCGTCCGGCAGTCGTCGGCACGATCCTGTTGATCGGC
>JBQCEJ010000258.1:0-10978 GCA_051960355.1 Verrucomicrobiota bacterium
AACGGCAAATATCCGGTGGCGACCGGTTTGGAACATGACGAAATGGGCCATCCGAGCGGATCGCCCAAGTTGCACATGCAAATGACCGCAAAACGGCGCCGCAAGCTGCAAGCCATTGCCGAAACTTTGCCGACCCCGAAGATTTATGGACCGAGCGAAGGCAATGTGCTGCTCGTCGGCTGGGGTTCGACGGAAGGTCCGATCCGCGAAGTCGTGGATCGCGCCCGCGCCGCCGGTGACAGCGTTTCGGCCATTCATATTCGCGCCATCAGCCCGTTGCCTCCTGGCCTGGAAAACATCTTCTCCGGTTTCAATCACATCCTCGTCGTTGAGATCAACGATGAAGGCATTTACGGCTACGGCGGCCAGCTCGCTTCCGTGTTGCGCTCCCGTTTCTGCAATCCGAACATCCGCGGAATCAACAAAACCGACGGCTTGAACTGGAAGGTCAAAGACATTCTGGCGGCCGTGAAAACCAAGCTCGAAACCAAGAGCGAGGCGGTTGCGGTTTAACTTTCAACATCCTTAATCACATGAGTTCTACAACTGAAATTCCGGTGCTGGGCAGCAATGTCGCGGTGCCCGCCGATGCTGAACGCAAAGGTCTGACCAAAAAAGAAATCGCCGCCGATCACCCGACGTGGTGCCCCGGTTGTGGCGATTTCTCCGTGCTCGCGCTTTACTTCAAACTGATTGAAAAGCGCAAACTGCATCATGAAAAGATCACGACGGTGGCAGGCATTGGTTGCTCCAGCCGCTTTCCGTATTTCGTCCAGGCGCACGGCGTCCATTACATTCACGGCCGCGCCCTGTCGTTTGCCAGTGGTATTTCCCTGAGCCGGCCTGATTTGCATCTGTTCGTGTTCGGCGGCGATGGCGACGCATTTTCGATCGGTGGCAATCACTTCAATCACACCGCCCGCAAGAACGTTAAATTGACCTACGTGGTCATGGATAACTGGGTTTATGGCCTGACCAAAAAGCAGACTTCGCCCACCTCACCCGTCGGCTTCAAGAGCAAGACCGATCAGTGGGGCGCGCTGGATTATCCCATCAACCCGATGAAACAGGCGATCGCGGCCGGAGCCACCTTTGTGGCGCGCACGACGCACACCAATCCGAATCACGTGCTGCAGATGATGGAAGCCGCCATGGACCATGATGGTTTCAGTTTCATCGAGTGCCTGAGCGAATGCGTGGAATTCTACGAAGGCGCTTTCGATGCTTCAAATCCGCGCAAAGGCGGCGTGTTCAAGGAAGTTCCAAAAGACCACGACGTGAAGGATGAATTGGCCGCGTATAAACTCGCCTCCGATCCGTTCCCGGGTTACTTCGGCATCTTCTACAAGGATTCCTCCAAGCCGACCAAGAACGCCAAAGAGGCTGGAGTCGTCAAGACCTACCAGGAAAAGGTCAAAGGCCTGAAAGACTGGGAAATCCTGCAGAAGACCTTTGATCGGATGAAGTAAACGCGTTCAGTTACGATTTGCGATTTACGAGCCGGCGGCGCAATCCCCGGCTCGTAAATTTTTCATGGCGCGTCATTCGCAAATCGTGAATGGTAAATCAACATGCCGATCTACGAATTTGCCTGTCACAAGTGCCGGAAAATTTTCAGTTTTCTTTCCAAGCGGCTGAATCCGGACCGGCTGCCCGTCTGTCCCAAATGCGGCAACAAGAAGCTGGAAAAGCAACTCAGCGCCTTTGCCCTGACCCGTGGTCTCGCCGAAACGGGTGCTGGTTCCGGCGGCGAAGGTGAGGATGGGCCAATGCCTGATCTGGAGGATCCGCGCGTCGCTCGAGCGATGGCGGAGATGGAACGCGACATGGAGCACATGGATGAAAATAATCCCAAGCACATGGCGCACATGATGCGGAAAATGAAAGACCTGATGCCGCCGGGTTCCATGCCCAAAGAACTCGATGTCGCGATCAAACGCCTCGAAGCCGGTGAAGATCCGGAGAAAATCGAAGCCGACATGGGCGATGTCCTCGGCGGACTAATGGGTGACGAAGATTCCGGCAGCGGTGGCGGCGGTTACACCAAGGACAGCGGCCTTTACGATTATTGAACGGAGAATCGTAAACCGTGAAACTCCATTCACGTTTCACCCATCACGTTTAAGGCAGCTATGGCGCACATTCACGAAAAAATTGATTTCACCGTGGCGATCTTTGTGGTTCACGAAGGGAAGATTCTGCTCATTCACCATCGCAAGCTCGACAAGTGGCTGCCGTTGGGCGGCCATATCGAATTGGACGAAGATCCGGAGCAGGCGGCCTTGCGCGAGGCCAAAGAAGAAAGCGGCCTCGACGTCGAACTGATTGGCGAACGTCCGCCAACGACCAGCCCCGGAACCCGCGCTCTCATTGCGCCCCGTTTCCTGGACATTCATCGCATCAATGAAACCCACGAGCACATCGGGCTGATCTATTGGGCGCGTCCCAAGAACGGCACTCTGGCGCTGGCCGTGGAGGAGCATCACGATATCCGCTGGGCTCGGCCCGAAGACCTGGACCAGTTGCAACCGGCCATGTCCGATGCGGTGAAATGGTATTGCCGCAAGGCGCTGGAGGAGATCGCCAGCCGTTAGATTCCGATTTTCAATTCATCCTCAAGACCCTAGCCTCCCGCCGACTTCCAATCGAGGTCGGAAACCAAACGCAATGACCCGGTCCCGTCTCAAACTCGGTTACTTCACGCTCGAAGCCGTCAACTGCTTCGCGGCGACCTTTTACCTGTATTACATCTTTTTTCTGGCGCGCGATCAGTTTGGATTCACCAATCGTGGGAATCTCTTTCTCACCGCGGTCCATGGTTTTGTTTACATATTCGCTTCGTGGCAGGGCGGACGCTTTTCCCAGCGATTCGGCTACTTCAATGCGCTCCGTTTCGGCTACGCCGGCATGGCGCTCGGGCTGTCACTCGGTCTGATTATTCCTGGAATTGTCGGGCAGATCATTGCGCTGGCGGCCTGGACCATTCCCTTATGCCTGATCTGGCCTACGCTTGAAGCGCTCGTTTCCGACGGCGAGGATTTCAGTGGGACCGCCCGGATCGTGGGCGTCTACAATGTGGTCTGGGCCTCGACCAGCGCGCTCGCCTTTTGCACCGGCGGCTGGCTTTGGGAAAAGCTCGGGAAAAACGGCCTCTACACTCTGCCAATCGTGCTGATGCTTTTGCAGTTGGTCTTCGTGCTCTGGCTGGAGAAGAAAGCGAAAGCCTTGCCCGCAGTGAAAACAGAACCCACCGTTCAACACCACGAACCCGAAAGCATCGCCGCCCGGCAGCCCGTTTCGCCCAAGCGCTTCCTGCAGATGGCTTGGCTCGCCAGTCCGCTTGCGTATGTGGCAATCAACACGGTGGCCGCCGTGATTCCGCAACTCGCCCACAAGTTCAACCTGACTGCCGCGCAATCAGGCGTCTTCAACTCACTCTGGTTTTACGTCCGGCTCGGCGCGTTCATAGTGCTTTGGAAATGGACCGGCTGGCATTATCGGTTTCGGTGGCTGCTCACGGCAATGATCGCTCTGGTGCTCAGCTTCGCCGCGATGCTGCTTTCGCTGCAGCTTTGGGTCGTGATTGTGGCGCAGCTCATTTTCGGTTTCGCCATTGGATTGATCTATTACTCGTCGCTGTTCTACTCGATGGATGCGGGCGGCGAACTCAAAGGTCAAAACGGCGGTTTGCATGAGGCGGCCATTGGATTGGGCATCTTCGCGGGCCCGGCTTTGGGCGCGGCCACGCTCACTTTTTTCCCGACACTTGCCAATGGCGGAACACTCGCGGTCACCGGCTTGCTCGTGTGCGGACTATTGGGATTGATCTGGCTGCGATTGAAAAAATGAGGCGTTGAGCCGCAGAATCCCAGAAAACTTGATAAGCAGCGCGATTCACCTCATCCTGTCCGCCGTTGGGACTCCGTCCTGACGACTTAACAAAAACTTTAATACGATCATGTCTCTACTCGCTGGCAAATTCGGTATCGTCTTCGGTGTCGCCAACAAGCGTTCCATCGCCTGGGCAATCGCGCAGGCCTGGCACAGCGAAGGCGCAAAACTCGCCTTCACCTATCAGGGCGAACGCCTCAAGGAGAATGTCGAGGAACTCGCCAGCACCTTCGGCGCGGACACCCTGATCCTGCCGTGCGACGTCACCAAGGACGCGGACATTGAAAACGTGTTCAAGCAAACGGGCGAAAAATTTGGCCGGCTGGATCTGTTGCTGCACTCGGTCGCGTACGCCCCCAAAGACGCCCTTGAAGGGAAATTCGTGAACACCAGCCGCGAAGCCTACCGCATCGCTCACGACATCAGCGCTTACTCGCTGGTTGCGCTTTCCCGCGCGGCGGCTCCGTTGATGACAGATGGCGGCAGCATCATCGCGATGAGCTATTACGGCGCGGAAAAGGTCGTTCCGCACTACAATGTCATGGGCGTGGCCAAAGCCTCGCTTGAAGCCAGCACGCGTTACCTCGCCTACGATTTGGGTCCGCAAAAAATCCGCGTCAACTGCATCAGCGCCGGACCGGTCAACACACTTGCCGCCCGCGGCATCAGTGGGTTCGGCGAAATGCTCAAGCATTACGAAGCGCATGCGCCGCTCAAACGCAACGTCGTTCCCGAGGAACTCGGCGCGACCGGAGTGTTTCTGGCCAGCAAAGGCGCGGCGGCCATCACCGGTCAGGTCATCTACGTGGACGGTGGTTACCAGATCATGGGGATGTGAGAGATGGTGCGCGATACAGGGTTCGAACCTGTGACCCCTACCGTGTCAAGGTAATGCTCTACCACTGAGCTAACCGCGCATCCTCGGGTGGAAGACCTCTGAAAACGTTGATTTCCACAGGTTTCTCGAACTTTCGAGGGGCATAATTTCGCTGTGAACCCCGGGCTTGGCAAGCTGAAAAAAAGGTCCGATTGAAACAAGTTCCAGCCCGCTTCACTCGCTAAGGACAATCGCTGTGCTGTTCAAGGTGCGCCGGTTGTCGCCGGACTCGCACTGAGAATCAACCGCAGAAACTTTCTGATGCCTTCCACGAAATCCGCTCGCTCGCCCAACGGATCATTGTGCCCACCTTTGATTTCACAAAAGAGTTTCGGTTCGTTGGCAGCCTCGAAGTTTTTCTGGCTGTGCCGGTATCCAATCAAAGTGTCGCCACGGCTGTGCATGACCATCACCGGAATTTTCAGCCGCGGCAGCTTCGCGCGCGTGCTGTAGCCAATGCTGCTGATAAGTTTCACCGGCAGCCAGGGATAGATCTCTGCGCCCAGCTCCGGCAGGCTCGTGAAAGTGCTTTGAAGGATCAACCCGCCGGTGGACTCGCGCAGGCAGAGTTCGCTGGCCACGCCGCCGCCGAGCGATTCGCCGTAAGCCAGAATGTATTTTCCGGCGAATCCCTTTTGCCTGAGCCAGGCATAAGCCGCCTGAGCATCGAGGTAAGTTCCCTCTTCGCTGGGCCGACCCTCGCTGTGGCCGTAGCCGCGATAATCGAAGGCGAACACGTTGACGCCGGTTTCCAAAAGGGCTTCGTAAACATCCAGGCGATGGCTGATGTTCCCGCCGTTTCCATGGCACAGCAGCACCACGAAGTTCGCCTGGGGTGTGTTCGTTTTGACGGGAAAAAACCAGCCGTTGAGTTCCACGCCGTCGGAAGTTTTGAATCGCACGTCTTCGCAAGGGCGGCCCAGATCAGCGGCCGCCGCGTCTAGGTTGCGGCTCGGTTGATAAACCTGATTATGTTCAAACCAACGAAACAACATAGCGATAAAAACCAGGGCCAGCAGCGCCTTGACCAGAGTTCTTTTCCAGTTTCCCAGCGCTTTCATAGCTCCGAATAGGCTGCCACACGCCAGCAGGGTTGGCGAGTCTGTCCATCGGGCGGGATTGGACTCAGCGGCTTGTTCAAGCTCGACTCGTGGCCAGCGAACGTGATTCTGAAAATTGCCCCGTGTCCCCGGCGAAGTCCGGCGCGGAGAATGCGTGCGGCGACTCTTCGGGCGAATACTGGCGATGGTGTCCGCGTTGCGCTCACGAATTGCACAATGAAAAATGCAAGCTGCGCTGTCCCCGCTGTCATTATTTCATGAGCTGCTCGGATTTTGACTAACCTCGTTTCGCCGCACTCAAACCGTCCAGCATCACGATTCCGCTCTTATTTACCGCCGCCTTTTTCCAATCGCTTCGCCAGCGCTGCCACGCGACGCCAGTCCACCGGTTGATCCACCTTGCCGCTGCGCTTGAGTGAAGTCCCGACGATGAAGCCATCGGCTGGCGCGTAGTTTCCGACGTTCTCCGCCGTCACTCCGCTGCCCAAAAGAATCTTTGCTCCCGGACAAGCGCGACGCACGCGTTCCAGATCCGAGAGGTCCGCCGCTTCGCCCGTTCCCGTTCCGCTCACGATCAACGCGTCGGCCAGGCCCCGTTCGAATGTATCCCGCGCCGCGATTTCGATCGGCAACTCTCCGAGTGGCGCGGCGTGTTTCACATGAACATCGGCAAAGATCGCCGCGCCCGGGCAAATCTGCTGCTGATAACGGAGCGTTTCGCCCGCGTTGCCTTCAATGATGCCTTGATCGGTCACCATCGCGCCGGTGTGAACATTGACGCGCACGAAACGACCGTCACAGGCGGCGCACAACGCCAGTCCCGCTCGCGGATCATTTCGCAGAACATTGAAGCCAATGGGCAACTTAACGGCTGCGCGAATCGCTCGACCGGCTGCGCTCATCGCGGCGACGGTTTCCGGGCCCACGCCACTTTTGAAGAACGGCACGTCACCGAAATTTTCAATGAACAGCGCGTGCGCTCCGCCGCGTTCGTAGGCCCGGGCGTCGGCCACGGCGAGTTGGATGACTCGGTTCAAATCACCGCTCCAACGCGGCGCGCCGGGAAGCGCTTGAAGATGCACCACGCCGATCAGAACTTTATCATGCGCGGCAAAAAGGTTCATGGGCAGTCCGGCGCTTTCGGAGGTTCCGCTTCGACGGCGGGTTCAACCGTTGCAGCTGGCTTTTGTTCGCGCAACTTCGCCAGCGCGGCGCGGGCGGCCTCGCTCTCCGCGCTTTTTTTGCTTTTGCCAATTCCGCGCGCCAACTCAACGCCGCCGTAGTGGACGGTGCATTCGAAGCTGCGGTCGTGATCAGGTCCGCTGGCAGAGACGACGTGATATTGCGGTGCTTCCGTCGACGTGGCCTGAAGAAATTCCTGCAATTCGCCCTTTGGATTTTCCAGCATGGGAATGGCCGGGACCGCTCCAAAGGTATTCTCGAACTGCCGCAGCACGACAGCTTGGGCGGCCTCAAAACCACCATCCAAAAAAATGGCGCCGAGCACCGCCTCGTAGGCGTCGGCTATGGCGGAAGTGCGCTCGCGACCGCCGTGCAATTCTTCGCCGCGGCTGACTATGAGTTCCTGTCCGAGTTGAATATGACGGCCGCGCTCGCCGAGCGTTCGGCGGTTCACCATTTTGGCGCGCGCTTTCGTGAGCGGGCCTTCATCAAATTTGGGAAATTTCTCGTAGAGTTCGCGCGTGAGCACCAGTTGCAGCACGGCGTCTCCGAGGAATTCCAGGCGCTGATTGGTTTCCAGATCCAGCCCTTGCTCATGCGCGACGGACGGATGGGTCAAGGCGAGCTTCAACAAGGCCGGATCGCGAAACGTGTATCCGAGCTTTTGTTGAAGTGCGTCGTGTTCGCCCACAGAAAAGTGCCTCAGTCCACTCGGGTTTCGATCGCCTCTTCGCCGGGCGTCGGTGTTTCCGCAGTGTCGGTTGGTTCAGTTGGTTCGCCGGAGTCGGCGGGTTCCGCGGCTGAAGGTTCGGTTGCCGCGGACGCCAACTCAGGCGGGTTGAAGCCGTGTTCCAGCAGGTGAGCCACGTCCCGTTGAACCTCCTGCAACTGATCGAGGCGCAGGTCGGGATCGGCGATGGTGAAGATGTCGCCGGTTTTTGGGTGCTCGTAAATGAAGATGCGCTGGCCATCGCGCTTGAGCTGCTCTTTGACTTTGAGCAAGCGCTTGCGCTCGAGCATCACGGCAAGAATATACCCGGCCGGCATGTACTTGGGATCGTTCAGCTCGATCAATTTCCGCAACAGCGTTTCGGCGGTTTCCTTCTTGATCGTCTCGGTCGGTGGCAAGGGCGCTTCGTAAATGCCATGCCAGCAGGAAATGAAATCTCCGCCCGCGCCGGAATTGGCCCATCGAGCTTGCCAGCAGGGGACGCAAAAATCGGAGCGTCGAAAATCGGCTTTTCCGTCAAAGAGCGCGGTGTGATACGACTCCTTGTCGGTGAAGGTTTTGCCGCAGGCCTCGCAGCCATGGCCACGGGATTGAATGTTCCACTCTGTAATCACTGAGGCTCGAAGATACTGCGTCCATTGCGTCAGCCGCAATTTCTTTTGCGCCCAGACTCCAATGAAAGCCGCTGCCAACGCCGCCTGAACCGGAACCATGCCGTTGAATTCGATTCTCGTGCCCCCGGCGCGCGGCCTTCAGGCCGCTTCAACGTGATTTGACGCCGTCATTCTCTTACCGCCAACCGTGAGTAACCTTGAAGCGGCATAATGCCGCGCCCCGCTTCCTGTGTTCCGCCCCGCCAAAAACCGGTTCACCGGGCGCTTTCCTGGATGCAATTGAGCCGGGGAACGCTATAGTGTTGGCCAAATTGCATGCGTTTTGGCTCGCTGACATTGCCCTCGAATCTGTTCCTCTCGCCGCTGGCGGGTTACACCAACCTGCCGTTCCGCCGCGTCGTCCGCGAAATTGGCGGCGTCGGCCTGGTGACCACGGATCTGGTCAATGCCCGGTCGCTGCTGGAAAAACGAGAGAAGGCGTTCAAGCTCATTGAAACCTGCGCAGCCGAAGCGCCCATGGCCGTGCAACTGTTCGGTTCGGTGGCGGAAGAAATGCGCGATGCCGCGCTGGTTCTTGAAGCGCGCGGCATTGCCTCCCTCGACATCAACATGGGTTGTCCCGTGCGAAAGGTCTGCAAGGTCGGCGGCGGCTCCGCGATGATGACCGAACTCGACAAAACGGCTGCGCTGGTCAAAGGCATGGTCGATGCGGTCAAGATTCCGATCACAGCCAAGATGCGCCTCGGTTGGGACGATCAAAACATCACTGCGCCCGACTTGGCCCAGGCGCTGGAAGCCGTTGGCGTCGCGGCCATTTTCATTCACGGCCGAACGCGCGAGCAAGGTTTTGGCGGCGGCGTTAACCTGGCGGGCATTCGTTCCGTCGTGCAGGCGGTGAAATCCATTCCGGTGATTGGAAATGGCGATGTGACCACGCCGCAGGCGGCCCGCAAGATGTTGGAGGAAACCGGTTGCGCCGGCGTCAGCATTGGTCGCGGGGCGTTTTACGATCCCTGGATTTTCAAGCGCTCGCTGCATTACTTGGCTGATGGCGAGCTTTTGGCTGAACCCTCCTTTGACGAACGCGTGCGGGTCATGTGCCGGCACCTGGATCTGATGGTGGAATTCTTTGGCGAAGAACTGGGCTGCCGAATGTTCCGCAAAGTGGCGCCCTGGTATTCCAAACGGTTCGGCCCCGCCAGTGAATTCAACAAACGCGTCGTCCTGCTGGCCAGCCGGACGCAGTTCCATGAAATCCTTGAACAGTATCGCCGCTGGCGGCAACAGTTTCTGGACGCTCAAGGTGAATTGCAGCCGAAATTCCAGCCGGCGCCCATGGTGGCCTCTTTCATGCAACCCACCGGCGAACCGGCCGTGGCGCAACGTCAGCACATTCCCGTTCCGAAAGGTCCGGTGGAAGTCTGGTGAGGCGACGCTTCGTTGAAGGTTCGGTAAACCTTGATGCCGCTGTGTTTTCACTTTTTCTCGACAACAATTTTTACCGCTAGCAAAGTCCTTCTATGAAGCCAACAAAAGCGAAATGGAATCCCATTCTCTGGATTGAAGCTTTTGGATTTTCTTTCATCATCGCCCTTTCCTGGCTCACCGAAGTGATGCGGCTGCCTCATTTCGTCTTTGGAGAACCTTTTGTCGCCAACTGGAACCGGGCGCTGCTGCGGACGATTGTGGTGTTGCTGGTCTGGGGTTGGGTGCATCACGCCACGCGACGACTGCTCCGGCGATTGCATTATCTGGAAGAATTCCTGCGCGTCTGCGGCTGGTGCCGCAAGGTGTGTCACAAAGGGGAGTGGCTCACGATGGAAAACTTCTTTGATTCCAAATTCGCCATGCGCACCTCTCACGGCATGTGCCCGGAGTGCCTGCAAAAAGGAATTGAAGAACTGAAGTTGAAGGACATTTCGTCCTGATCTCGCACTGGGAATGCAAAGCTCCCGCCCGGCAATTCCCAGGTTAATCCGCTTTTTTCCTCCACCCGGCCCAAGCCATCAAAAGCGATGCCAAGGTGAAAACTCCCGGTGCCAGCCGCTGTTCCAGCGTCATGGCGGTTCCGCCAAAAAACGAAAGCAGATTCGCCATGGAATAGCCGAACCAGATGTTCGCCGTTTGCTGATCGGGACTTTTCTTAAGCGACACAAAACCCGGCACGCCCGCGATGCAGACGGCCACAATCGCGAAGACTGTGGCCAGGCGCGGCCCGGAGATTTGCCAGCCGACCATGCACATCACAACGAGGAAGAGCACGACGCTTTCAAACTTCCCCCAGGCGAAACGTTTTTGAAAAGCCAGCGCGCCGGCGATCAGGAAATCGCCAATCGCAAACCCGACCACGATCCAGAAATTGCCGTGTTGCTCGATCAGGCTGACGATCAGAATGGTGTCGAGCAGGCCCCAGAGCAGCCAGCTCGCGAAGCTCTGTCCGGCGCCTTTTTCGCGCACCACCCGAATCAACATCGGAAGGAACAGCAGCATGGCCAGCGCGCCGCCGGCGGTGCTCAGAGCGTTGTGATAATTCATCAGCTGATCAGCTTACCGGAGAGGCCTTGGAGCCGTCGAGCCCGGGCTCGCCTTGGGTGCTATGGCAACCGCCACCTGCTGATGAAAC
>JBQCEJ010000259.1:0-3435 GCA_051960355.1 Verrucomicrobiota bacterium
CACGTGATCCACATGAATTTGGACCCGTGCATCTTGAGCAGGATCGTCGTGGCGACGCAAAGGGCGATCGCGGCGAGGAGCTGATTCGCGATTCCGAACAGCGGCCAGAGTGAATTGATGCCGCCGAGCGGATCGCGCACGCCTTGGATCAAAAAATAACCCCAACCGCAAACCATCAGTCCGCTGGCCAGGAGATTGCCGCCGAAATGTTTCGTGTCGCCGAGCGGCTTCCAGATTCCGCCGAGAAAATCCTGAAGAATATAACGTCCCACGCGCGTGCCGGCGTCGAGCGTGGTGAGAATGAACAGCGCCTCGAACATGATCGCGAAGTGATACCACAGATCGAGCCAGCGGCCGCTGACGACTTTGGAGAAGATCTGCGCCATGCCCACGGCGAGTGTGGCCGCGCCGCCAGTTCGGCCGAACAACGTTTTTTCGCCGAGCTCAGTGGCGAGCCCGTTCATGTGTTCCACGGTAACCGGGAAATGAAACGCATTCACCTTTGCGACCGTTGCGGTCGCTTCGCCTTTCATGTTCATGCTGAGATACACGCCCGGATCTAGAGTGCAGGCGGCGATCATGGCCATGATGGCGACCAGCGATTCCAGGCACATCGCGCCGTAGCCGATCGGCCGGGCGTAAGATTCGCGCGTCATGATTTTCGGTGTCGTTCCGCTGGCAATCAGCGTGTGAAAACCGGAAATCGCCCCGCAGGCGATGGTGATAAAACAGAACGGAAAAACCTTGCCCGCGACGACCGGTCCCGAACCGTCCACGAACTGCGTGAGCGCCGGCATTTTGAGGCTGGGCAGCAGCAAAAAAATCCCGCAGGCCAGGGCGAAGATCGTTCCCAGTTTCATGAACGTGCTCAGGTAATCGCGCGGCGCGAGCAACAGCCAGACCGGCAGCACGCTCGCGGCCAGTCCGTAAAGGATGATCGTCCAGGCCAGATTGATTTCGGCCAGGCTCATGACTCGCGACCAATACGCGTTCTCATGCACCAGTTTTCCGCCCCAAACGGCCAGAAGCAGCAGCACGACTCCAATCGCCGACGCTTCGAGCACTTTGCCGATGCGCCAAAACCGCATGTAACCGCCCATGAACAGCGCGATCGGAATGGTCGCTCCGACGGTGAAAATGCCCCACGGACTTTCCGCCAGCGCTTTGACCACCACCAATGCCAGCACCGCAAGCAGAATGACCATGATCGCCAGGATCGCGATCAGCGCGACGTAACCGGCGGGTGTGTTCAACTCTTCCTTGACCATTTGCCCGAGCGACTTGCCACCGCGCCGCAGCGATGCGAACAGAATCACGAAATCCTGCACCGCGCCGCCCAGCACCACGCCGATCAGAATCCAGAGTGTGCCCGGCAAATAACCGAACTGCGCCGCCAGCACCGGCCCAACCAATGGCCCCGGCCCGGAAATCGCCGCAAAGTGATGCCCGAAAACAATCCACTTGTTCGTTTTGCAGAAATCTTTGCCGTCGTCGTGAACTTCGCAAGGCGTCGCCCGCCGGTCGTTCAGCATCAAAACCCGCGCCGCAATCCACTTGGAATAAAACCGATAGCCGATCGCATACGTGCAAAACGCGGCCACGAGGATGTAGCCGGAGTTGATTTCTTCCCCGCGATGAAACGCCAGCGTGGCGAAAGCCCAGGCACCGGCGAGGGCGAGCAGGATCCAAAACAGAGCGGCAAAAATCTTCTTCATGCAGTCAGATAGAGCAAACTTCCGGCAGTTAAAGGCGACAGGTTTTTTGTGTGGCTCCAATGCTAAGAGGCTCGCGCCGGCGGAATCAACCTTTCCCTTTATTGGCCAGGGGATAAGTTCCAGTGCGATGGACGAGCCTGTTCAACTGCCGATCGATGGTGTTCTGGATCTGCACAGTTTCAAGCCGCGCGAGGTCAAGGATCTGGTGCTCGATTATCTGGAAGCGTGTCGGGAACGCGGGATTTTGCAGGTGCGGCTTATTCACGGCAAAGGCATTGGTCATCTGCGCCGCACCGTTCATTCGCTTCTTTCGAAACATCCCGAGGTTGTCTCCTTCTCGCTCGATCACCCGGAGCTGGGTGGCTCGGGTGCCACTCTGGTCTGGCTGCGAAAGCGGGAAAGTTGATCGAAATTGCTCGCGTCGCCGCGACGGCTATAAGGCTTTGCTTAACGGCTGCACACTGATTTTGCGGATTTCCAGTTCGGCGCCTTCGCTCTGAATGCCGACTGCGCCTGCGCTGATGGTGCATTCCGTGGTTTCGTTCATCAACGTGCCGTTGATATAGGCTTGGACGGAATTTCCGCTGCACACGATTTCGCAACTGTTCCATTCGCCCACCGGTTTTTCATTGGACAGTGCGCGTTTAGGCAAAGCGGTGTTGGCGTCTTTGCCCTGATGCTCCTTGCTCTCAGCGCCAGCCATCAAAAAGAGATCGCCTTGTGCGTCGTGTTTGCCCTGACATTGCACGCACTTCGGCCAAACGGCGTCGGGGCTTTGAATGTGAACCAATACGCCTGTGTTGTCCGCTTTGGGCGCGATCTTCACAAACCGCCATTCGACCGTGAGCCGGTAATCGCGAAAGCTTTTTTCCGAACGCAAATAGCCGGTCGGCTTTCCGGTGCAATGGATGACGCCGTTTTGGACGTTCCAAGTGTTGGTCCAGGACGCTTTGTCGCGCGTAATCCCGGTCCAGCCGGTTAAATCTTTTCCGTTGAAAAGTTCGATCGAAGCCGCGGGCGTGGCTGCTTCCGGGACGACGCCAGCCCGAGCGTTGAAGTGAAAGGAACTGAACCAGAGAAGTCCAAGAGCGAGCGAGTGAACGCGTTTCATGGAAGGAGACTTGAGGCTCGCCAGAAGCGAGTCAAGCGCGCTCTGACCGTGGATGTGACGAAATGGACTCGCTTCGGATGCTCGCTCCGTGCTGCCCGGCTTGACTATCTTTCACCCGGTTTTAACTTCGGCCACTGACGTTGTGATCAAATCCATCGCGAACCTTTTCTCCGCAGCTTTCGGCAAACCAGCCGGAGAGCGGCCAACCTTTCATCCTTCCAAAACCTGTTCCGAATGCGGGACGCCCTTGATGCGCGATGCCGGCGCAGATACTTCGTCTGAAATCGAAACGGAAGGCTGGCGTTGTCCCAATCTGGATTGCCCGGCGCAACTCCGCGCGCGCATTGAGCATTGGTGTTCGCCCGCCGCGATGGATGTTTCCGGTGCTGACGCCGCGCTCGTGGCGAAGTGGGTTGGGCAAGGTCTCGTCCGCGATCCCGCCGAACTCTACCGACTCAAGCTCGCCGAAATCGCTGCGCTCGAAGGCATGAACGCCGATTCGGCCAGGAAAATTTTCGATGCCATCACAGCGAGCCAAAAGCGCGAAGCCTGGCGATTGTTGTTCGGTCTTTCCATTCCGCTGGTCACCGCGAGACCAGCGCAGTCGTT
>JBQCEJ010000260.1:0-2504 GCA_051960355.1 Verrucomicrobiota bacterium
GTTCAAGCCGTGGCCGCCGAGCTGGAAAAAGTAAACGCCGAAAAAGTGGTCGGTCCGGCAGCCGTTCCAATCACTTTGCAAGTCAACGGCAAGCCCGTGAAACTCCAACTCGAACCGCGCGTGACGCTCCTTGAAGCGTTGCGCAATCACGCGAGCTTCACAGGCGCAAAAGAAGTTTGCGATCGCGCCACCTGCGGCGCCTGCACAGTGTTGATCAACGACCAACCGGTTTATTCCTGTTCCACCCTCGCGATTGAAGCCCAAGGTAAGGCTATCACCACCGTCGAAGGACTGGCGCACAACGGCAAGCTGAGCCCGGTGCAGGAGGCGTTCGTGGATCAGGACGCCATGATGTGCGGCTACTGCACGCCCGGCTTTGTCATGAGTGTGACGGCGCTCTTGAAGAAAAATCCTCATCCGACCGCCGCCGACGTGAAGCACGCGTGCGCCGGAAACCTCTGCCGCTGCGGCACTCAACCGCACGTGATGCAAGCCGCCCTGAAGGCGGCGGGCGTTTCCCAAACCAGCCAAACGGAGATAATTTCTTATGCCAAGCTGGCCTGAAAAAAGAACCTACATCGGCTCCGCCGCCCAGCGCGTGGACGGCCCCGCGAAAGTTACCGGAGCCGCCAAATACGCCTCGGATGTGCAACCCGATGGCTGGCTGTATGGCATGATTCTGCGTTCCAAATGGCCGGCGGCCAGCATTACCAGGATCAATTTGGACAAGGCGCGCAAAGTTCCCGGAATCAAAGCCGCCATCCTGCGAGACGGCAAAGAGCAACGCACCGTTCGTTATTACGGCGAAGAGATCGCCGCCGTTGCCGGAACCAGCAAACAAGCCTGCCTGGATGCGCTCAAGGCGATCGAGATCGAGGCCAAACCCCTGCCCTTCGTGGTCAAGGAAACCGAAGCCAAAGAGGAATCAGCGCCCCGCGTCTGGGCCGACGGCGCCAATACGTCCAAACCCAATGTGAACGAACACGGCGAGGTGGACAAAGCTTTCACCGATTCCGCCGTGGTTGTGGAAGGCCTCTTCTCCACGCCGGTACAGATTCATCATCCGCTGGAAACGCACGGCAACACCATTTCCTTCAAAGACGATGGGATTACCTGTTGGGCTTCGACCCAAGGCATTTCCGGCGTGCGCAACGATTTGGCGGGCCACATGAACGTGCCGCAAAGTCAGGTGCGTGTTCTTTCTGAATTCATGGGCGGCGGGTTCGGCGCGAAGATGGGCTTGGGAATCGAAGGCGGTCTGGCGGCGCGACTCTCGCAAGAAGCCAAGGCACCGGTGAAATTGATGCTGACTCGATTCGGCGAGGCTTTGGCCGTCGGCAATCGCCCGTCCACGTTTCAGAAAATCCGGCTGGGCGCGACTGCCGAAGGTCAGTTGCTCGCTTTCGAAATGGATAATTACGGCACGCCCGGTTACGCGGCGGGTGGCGCCAGCGCGGCTGGCAGTGGCGATGTCTCCGTTCCCGCGCCTTACATTTACAAGGTTCCCAACATTCGCGTGAAGCAAACGTCGGTTGCCACGAACGCCGGGTCCGCCCGCGCTTTCCGCGCGCCGAGTCATCCCGCAGCTTCCTTCGGAATGGAATCCATCCTGGATGAACTTGCAGTGAAGCTGAACATGGATCCGGTGGAACTGCGGATTAAGAATGACGATTCAGCGATCAAGCACATCCGCGAAAAAGAGTTCCGCTTGGGCGCCGAACGCTTTGGTTGGAAAGCGAAATACAAAAAACCCGGCAGTTCGCCCGGGCCGATCAAGACCGGTGTGGGCTGCGCATCGGCAAGTTGGGGCGGCGGCGGCCGGGGAACGCAGGCCGAAGCGCAGATCAATTCCGATGGCAGCGTCGAAGTGCGTTGCGGCACTCAGGATCTGGGCACCGGAACCAAAACGCTCATCGGAGTGATAGCAGCCGATATTTTTGGACTGAAGCCCGAGCAGATTCAGGTTCGGGTCGGCGACACCCATTTCCCACCGTCGGGCGGCAGCGGCGGCAGCACAACGGCGGCGTCCGTCTCACCCGCCATTTACGACACCTGCACGAAGGCGCTGCAACAATTGCAGGAACACGCCAGTGTTCCGGATGCCCGGGGCGAAAAGTGGCTGTCGGCGTGCAAAAAACTCGGCATGGACCCGCTGGTGGTTCAAGGCAAATGGCAGCAAGGGCTCTCATCCAGCGGCGCGGCCGGCGTGCAATTTGCCGAGGTCGAAGTGGACACGGATACGGGGTTTGTTCGCGTGAAGAAAATCACCTGCATTCAGGACGGCGGCCTGATTGTGAGCAAGCGGACCACGGAAAGCCAGGTCAACGGCGGTATCATCATGGGCATGGGTTACGCCCTTTACGAGGAACGCATCATGGATGAACTCTCGGGCGTGATGTTAAATCCCAATTTCGAAACCTACAAACTTCCCGGCATTGCGGATGTTCCTGAAATCGACATTGTGCTGCTCGACATGCCCGAACGCGGCGTGATTGGAATTGGCG
>JBQCEJ010000261.1:0-3363 GCA_051960355.1 Verrucomicrobiota bacterium
GCGCAGGCTTTCCGGTCCAGATTTCCAGCGCCCTGGCGCCTTGATAGAGCAACATACCGAGGCCATTGGCGACGCGGCTGCCACCCGCCTTGGCGGCGCGCAGAAAAGCAGTTTCCGCCGGACGATAGATCATGTCGTAAACCGCATGAGCCTGGCGAAGCGAAAATTGTTTTCCATCGATCGGCAACGGATCGTCTTCAGCAAGCCCGAGCGAGGTGGCGTTGATGGCCAGGTCAACTTCACCGCGCGGGTAACCAATCTGAACCTTCACATCGAGATGACGCCGCCGGATTTCCGCCGCCACGGTTCCGGCTTTGGACGGCGTGCGGTTGACCAGGAAAAGTTCGCTGACATTTTCCGAAGCCAGCTTGAGCGCCGCGACGCGCCCTGCCCCGCCCGCGCCGACCACGAGCACGCGAGCGCCGTTCAATTCCACGTTCAAGTCCTCGCGCAGTGAACGCGTGATTGCCTCGGCATCCGTATTGAAACCGTGTGCCCGGACCTTTTCCGGAGGCGCATCTTCAAACTGATCGATCGGCAGCCAGTTGCCGTTTTTGTCGCGGCCTTCAAAGCGCACTGTATTGACCGCGCCCCAGTTCTTAGCGGATTCGTCCAGCACATCCATCATATCGATCGCCAGAAGTTTGTGGGGCACCGTGAGGTTCAATCCGACGAACTGCATGGCTTTGGCACCGAGCAGAGTGGTCCGCAGCTCTTCCGGGCGGACATTGAAGGCCAGGTAGCGCCAGTTCAGACCGAGCTGGGACAGCCCGGCATTCTGCATCGCGGGCGAAGCGGAGTGTCGAATGGGGTGGCCGAGCACCGCGCAATAGCGCGTGCTGGCACTGATCGGTTTTGCAAAGTCATTGGACACGGGTGGTGTTATAGTCAGGCGTGGTTGAAGTTCAAAGTCCAAAAGTCCGTCGGCGAACAATCGGCAAATGCAGTAACCAGCTTTGAATCCCGGAGGAAAACCGAATCAACACCGATCGAAAACGCTTTTTGCGGCAATGGAGGATGGAATGAACAATGTGCTACGAAGACCCAGGCTCGATAGATTCTCTTTGCTGGATCGGTTTAGGCTGAAGTGGATTTCAACCCATGATCAGTGCGCCGCCGAATGAAGACAAAAAACGACGAGGCCCTCAAATGAGGACCTCGCGTGCTGGAGAACTAATCTTCGAGCGCTTACTTGTTGTGGCAAGTGCGGCAAATCAAACTGCCACGACCGCTGGAATCGTTACCGCTGATCTTGACCAAGATGCCGCTCGTCGGGGCGCTGCCGATTTGCTTGTGCACATCATGGCAGCTCGAGCATTCCATCTTGTTGTCTTTCAGCAATGCCTGCTGGATGGTTTTGCCTGCGAGACCGGTGCCCGGAGTCCATTGCAACGGAGTCGAGGACGGCGGATACAGGAATCCGTCCGCAGCCGCCAGCGTATCGTCATACGTGAACGAGATCGGATGCGTGGTGTGCAGATCGGTTCCCAGCACTGCTGCTGGATCAACGTATTCAGCCGTGCCGCCGGTGATCGAGCCGCTGAAAGTCTGATTGACCGCCACGGTACCATCGTGGCAGCTCAAACAGGCTTTGGAAGCTCCGCTCGGTTGTTGCCCCGCGTCAGCCGCCTGGAGGGTCGGGCTGGTGTAGGGAGTGAAGCTGGACGCGGTGGTTGCGTGCGCCCAGAGGGGAACGAGTTGCGCCGGATCAGTGAAGTGCACTGTGTGACAGGGGCTGCAGACACCTTTGCGGGTGTTCCTCGAATTCGTTGAGAAATCGTGGGGCGACCCAACAATGGTGGCCCGGGCCGCCGTTGGCAATGCCAACGCCAATCCGACCAGTAGGAGGAGGTTTAGTCTTTTCATAGTTCAGCTCATGCTTTCTGTTTCATTTAGTTGTTTACTGCGAGTTCGCACATCTACTCAGATGCGCGCTTCCCAACGAAAGTTCGGGCATGAGCTCGAGGCCCGTGCCTCCGTTGAAATTGTTCCTTCATGCGAATTGCATCTTGGGTTCGCCACACAAGCGTTCCCGCCGTTCCCAACCCGCCTTGGGCTGGATGCCTCGATCGTAGTCCCGCTTGGGCGCAGGCGTTACCTTGGCCATCACTGCGGCCGTCCGTTCGGCCACAATCGCTTCGCACCGCGAAAGTTCCTGCTGGCGCGAACGCACATTCTCTTGAACGATCACTTCGAGATCGTCCACGTCGTAGAGATAGACATTGCTGAGTTCCTGCACGTCGGCGGCGATGTCCCGCGGCACGGCAATGTCGATCAGCACCAGCGGCCGGTTGCGTCGGGCGGCCATGACCTGTGCCACGCCTTCGCGATGCAAAATCGTATGGGGACATCCCGTCGAACTCACCACGATGTCGGCGTCAACCATGGCGGTGAGATAGTCGTCAAAGCGAATGGCCCGTCCTCCAAATTCACCTGCCAGAAGTTCCGCCCGCTCGAACGAACGATTGGAGACGAGCACCGAGCGGGCACCTTTTTTGCTCAGATGGCGAACACAAGCTTCACCCATTTTACCCGCGCCGAGAATCATGACGGTCTTGTCGGAGAGACTGTTGAAAATGCGTTCCGCCAGTTCGACAGCGACGCTACCGACGGAGGTAGCGCCGCGCCCGATAGTGGTTTGCGTTCGGATCTCCTTGGCCGTCTGCAGTGCAGTCTGGAAAACGCGGTTAAGAATGCTGCCAGTCAGTTTCGCTTCCTTCGCGGCTTGATACGCCTGCTTGACCTGGCCGGTGATTTCCGTTTCCCCGATGACCATCGAGTCCAACCCGCCCGTGACCGAGAACAGGTGCTGGACGGCTTCGGCGCCTTCTTTGACAAAAATGTAAGGACTGAAATCTGCGGTGCTTCCAGCGAGCTTCTGGAACATCGTGGCGATATTGCCGTTCACGGTTTCCGCCACGCCATAAATTTCGACGCGATTGCAGGTCGAAAGCAGAACAACTTCGGAGAGCCCGCCAGCAAGTTTGAGTCGGCAGCCGCAGCAACTGAGGCGCGAGGCATGCACCGCCAGCTTTTCACGGAGTTCCACCGGCGCGGTTTTGTAGCTCAGACCTGCAACGAAGATTTTCATGGTTTTAGCTCCGGAATGACGGGTCGGGATCGAGTAGGATATTTGAGGAAATGAACCGCTGATCAAGGTGCCCGACTGGCTGTTGCTTTTCACCGGACCAGCTTAAAATCCATGGGGAAAGCTGCTCCCCGTGACTTGTCCAATCTTTCGCATTTTTTGCGTGGCTCTTGCCAAGCAGGTTCGCCCGTGCTTGAGAACTGCGAAGCTTTACTTGGAGTCCGAGAACGATTCGGTGGAATCGTGGGCTTTTGCGACCGGTGCGCCGACCGGGC
>JBQCEJ010000262.1:0-2212 GCA_051960355.1 Verrucomicrobiota bacterium
AATTTGGAGCGTATCGCCCGCAGAGACTCGATACTGTTTGCTTCCGGTTTCTAATACAGCGTACATAAATTGATTTTCCCGCAAAAGGGACGGTGATAACACCAGAAAGGCGAATCACTGTCAACGACTCATTTTCCGCCAGAACGACGCACTGTCAATGGCTCGGACGAAAACTCAAACGCTCGAAATCTCAAGCAGGCGGGCGCTCGTCCGTGGTGCAGCCTTCAACCCTGCCGCGCTTTAAAAGCAGCTCGCGCTCAGAGATTTTAGCCTGTGCCGATTGGGATTTGAGGAAAGCAGATCCCTAAACCGGCGCACAATCTGCCGAGGATAACAGCGAAACCGGGCCGCATCATCGTTGACGCAACGACCGAAAAAAGGCGGTTCTATCTCTCAAAAAAAACGAGGGGTGCCGTGCGCTTGACCTCCCGATAACGCTCCATTAGGTTGCGGACCAGAGAAAATATTTATGCAAAATTTTTTAGTTCCAATGGTGGTCGAGCAAACCGGCCGGGGCGAGCGTGGTTACGACATCTACTCACGGCTGCTCGTGGACCGCATCGTGTTTCTCGGCACGCCCGTTGACGACATGGTCGCCAACCTGATCATCGCCCAGCTTTTGTTCCTTCAAATGTCGGATCCCAAGAAAGATATTCACCTTTATATCAATTCGCCCGGCGGCAGTGTGACGGCTGGACTGGCTATTTACGATACGATGCAGTTCCTGACCTGCGACGTGAACACCTATTGCATTGGCCAGGCGGCGAGCATGGGCGCCGTTCTGCTTTGCGGCGGCACCAAAGGCAAACGCTATGCGCTGCCAAACGCAAACATCATGATCCATCAAGTGCTCGGTGGCGCCGAAGGCCAGGCCAGCGATGTCGAAATCCGCGTGAAATATATGCTCAAGCTGAAGCAACGCTTGAACTCAATCATTTCCAAGCACACCGGCAAGTCCATCGAACAGGTCGAGAAAGACTGTGATCGTGACAATTTCATGACTTCAGAAGAAGCCAAGGCATACGGCCTGGTCGATGAAGTCGTTCAATCGCGCAAAGAAATTCCCGGTATGGCCGACAAAAGCTCGGTTATCTCCTAACCCATTGTAGATTCGTGGCACGTCCAACCAACATCACGTTATGTAGCTTCTGCGGCAAATCGCACGCAGAAGTCAAAAAGCTCATCGCCGGTCCTGGCGTTTACATCTGCGACAACTGCATTGTCCTTTGCAAAAATGTCCTAGATAAGGAATTCGCCGCTGCGCAGACGAAAAAAACCAAACCGCGCATCAATGTTCCCAAGCCCGCGGAAATCAAGCGACAGCTCGATATCCATTGCATTGGCCAGGAACATGCCAAACGCACGCTGGCCGTTGCCGTTCACAATCACTACAAACGCATTCTGCTGGAACCGCCCGCACCCGACGAGGAATCGGAAAAAGATCCCAATGCCGCAGCGATTCCTCAAGGGCCACACGCCGAGGTCGAGATTGAGAAGAGCAATATTTTGATGATCGGGCCGACGGGCTCCGGTAAAACGCTGCTCGCCCGCACACTGGCTAAAATCCTGGATGTGCCGTTTGCCATCGCCGATGCCACGACGCTCACGGAAGCCGGTTATGTCGGTGAAGACGTGGAAAACATCATCCTACGCCTGCTCCAGAATGCCGATTACGACGTGAAGCGCGCCCAACGCGGCATCGTTTACATCGACGAAATCGACAAGATCTCGCGCAAGACGGAAAACGTTTCGATCACGCGCGATGTTTCCGGTGAAGGCGTTCAACAGGCGTTGCTTAAAATCCTTGAAGGCACAGTTTGCAATGTTCCTCCGCAAGGTGGACGCAAACACCCGCAGCAGGAATACATTCGGGTCAATACTTCCGACATTCTGTTCATTTGCGGCGGAGCTTTTGTTGGCATCGAGCGGATCATCCAACGGCGCCTTGGCAACAATGTCATGGGTTTCCGTGCTGCTGAAGAAGGCTTGAAAACGGCCACCATCAGCCGTCAGGAAATTCTAAAGCACGTGGAACCCGAAGATATGTTGAGCTTCGGTTTCATTCCCGAGTTCATTGGGCGGTTGCCGATGGTTTCCATTCTCGGCGAACTGACCGAAGATCAACTGGTCTCCATTTCCACCGAAACCAAGAACGCGCTAATTAAGCAGTATCAAAAGCTGATGGCGATGGAAGGTGTGGAACTGGAATTCA
>JBQCEJ010000263.1:0-6622 GCA_051960355.1 Verrucomicrobiota bacterium
CCGACGCTCAAGCACTATGTGTTTTGGTGCTACACGTTTGCGAATCCAGGCAACGGAAGCTGGAACACCGGCTTCACCAATGCCTTGAAGCAGGCCAAGGAATACAATGAGATTTACGCGCTGACCCAGTACTTTCTCACCAACTACAATAATTCCGGCAAAAGTTTCTATCTGGGCCACTGGGAAGGCGATTGGAGCACCGGTTTGTCCACCAGCGGCACTACGACCACCAATCCCCCGCCGACAGCACTACAGGGCATGATTAACTGGCTCAACATCCGCCAGAAGGCGGTGGACTACGCCAAGCGCAATACGCCCCACACCAACGTCCATGTGTTCAACTACACCGAGGTCAACCGCGTGTTGGATACCGTGAATGACTCACCGCCTTACACGAACCGCGTCATCAACGGCGTCGTTCCCTATGTCACCAATCTGGACTACGTTTCGTGGTCGGCTTATGAGATTCAGGACCAGCCCAATGTGGCCGGGTGGCTGGACTACGCCGAGTCGTTCATTCCCACGAACAAGTCCTCTCAAATCTCCGGCAAACGGCTGTTTATCGGCGAATTTGGCTGGGGCGCATCTCCGGAATACACGCAGGCGCCGCTGATCCAGGCATTGGATCAAACGCTCTTTGCCTGGGGTTGTCCCTTCAGCTTCTATTGGGAACTTTACAACAACGAGACCAACGCGGATGGCTCCTTGCAATCTTTCGATTTGATTGATTCGAATGGCACATTGACCGCGAGTTATTGGCTCTACGCGCGGTACTGGAATGCCGCCAGATTGCAGATGCTGGCGTTCAAGCAGCAACAGGGCCGCCTGCCGACAGATGCGGAATTCAATGCCCTGGCCAGCGAGATTCTGAAGTCGCCCCTGGGTCCGCCCTTGAACCTTGCGCTGACCGCCGGACCGCCGACCCAAACGGGACCAGCGTCCGCCGCGTTGAAGGGCACCCTCACGCAGGGCGTTTATGGCGACCCCGGTGCGACGGTCAAATTGTATTGGGGGACCAACAATGGCGGGACCAATCCGGCGGCCTGGGCGAACGAAGTGATTCTGGGAGTCAATACCCGTGCCGGCGTGGTCGCCTACTCGCCAGTGGTGACAAATTTGCCGGACGAATATTTCTATCGCTATCATGCTGCCAATGCGAACGCCGGCGCGTGGTCATCGGTCGTCTATGTGCAGACGAAACTGAATCCGGCGGACTACGGCAGCCGTATGCAGATCACCTTTGCCGGTTACAACCGCGCCAGCACCCTGACCAATTTCCCGGCGCTGGTCCGGCTGACTCCCGGCGTGGGCGGATTTTCTTATGCGCAATTCGCTTCCGCCAGCGGCGGTGATTTGCGGTTTGCCGACGCCACGGGCTCGAATTCGTTGCCGTTTGAAATTGATGAATGGAATACCAATGGCACTTCGACCGTCTGGGTGCGGGTTCCCACCTTGTCGGGACCGGGTGATTTCATCTGGGCCTGCTGGGGAAACGCCGCCGCCACCAACCCGTCCGCTTCCAGCACCGACGGCGAAGTCTGGTCGGACAACTACGCGCTCGTCTGGCACCTGAAGGAGACCAATTTTCCCTACGCTGACAGCGTGCAAGCGTATCCCGGCATTACCGGCGCTGCGCCAGACAGGGCGGCCGGAGTGATCGGCAATGGCGCCAGTTTCAAGAGCAACTCCTCATCCCACATCAGTCCGGGCGGCATCAACCTGAGCAACGCGTTCACGCTTTCGGCGTGGGTGAACGTCAGCAATACCGCCAACAGCATCCAGACGATTTGGGCCAGCAAGAGCGGTGGCGGTGGCGACGGATTTTCATTTTATGTGAACGGATACAATACCACCAATCAGAGCTTGGTGATGGAAACCAGTGATGGCACCCAATCCCTCAAGGCCAAGACCGGCACGAATCTCGTAACGTATGGGCAATGGCATTTCGTCAGCGCCGTGGTCGATCGAAATACTGGCTCCGCCAGCCTGTATGTGGACGGCGTGGATCAAACCGCCGCCGCAGGCGTTCAGCCCGGATTTGATCTGAGCTTGCCGGTAAATCTGGGACGCTTCTCAACGAACAGCGGCACGCCTTATTATTTTCGGGGCTTGCTGGACGAGGCGCGCATTGAGAATGCGGCGCGTTCGGCGGATTGGATCTGGGCCAGCTATGTCACTTCCGCCACCAATTCCAATCTGGCCGCTTATGCCAGCGTTGTGCGCCACCAGCCGCAACTCGGTGTTCGGATGAACACCGCGGGTTCGGGAGCAAACCTGGTTTTCAACTGGCCGGCCAGCGGCGTGGGTTTCGGTTTGCAGACTGCGACCAATCTGGCCCCGCCGGTGACCTGGACAGCCTTGACCAATGAACCGGCATTGATCACCGCCAATGGTGTCACGCAATGGCAGATCAGCCTTACACCCGGCGCCAAATTCATGCGGTATTACCGATTATGGGCGCAGTGACCCTTGCCAGCTAATCCGGATGATCCCGTTATTTTTGACGGGTGGTGATTCTCCGGGCTGGTTCCATAATGGCTCCATGGGCAGCGACTATAGGAAAACAGATTGGATCAACTTTGGTATGCGGAACAGCCGCCGGGACTTTATCCGTCAGATTTCGCTCGCTGCGCTGGCTGCACCCGTGGCCCTGCATACATTGCGTGCCGGGCCTGCGACTGCGGCGCTTTCGCCGGATGAGCAAGGGATTCTCGATCGGATCAACGCCCACCGTCCGAGCCGGCTCGCGCAACTGCCGGCCGACTTCAACGCCCGCTTCGGCGCAACGCATTCGGATGGAAAATATTTCCTCAGCCGCAAGCCGTTTCTGATTGAAGGCGCGGAGAAACTTCTGGAACTGGGGACACGGCTTGGGAAGTTCTGGTTTTCCCTGGACGCCACCAACCATTTCTATTCGTTCAACAGCCATTGGCCGGAATGTCAGAATCTCGTCGAACTTGCCCAGACGGAGTATTTCCAGGCGGTTTGGAAGATGCCGTTTGAAACCATCCTGCTGACGACGACCACTCCGTCCGAGAAGGGCTGGCGGCATCCGAATCTCGGCAAAGACTATTACAACCGCATCACCCGGGATTACTACGAACTGGCGGCTTTTTTTTACAAGCAGTTCCGCGGCCGCGACATCACGGTGATCCTCCAGAACTGGGAAGGCGACTGGATGCTGCGCGGCATCGGCAAACCCTGGAATCCGCCCGACAGCGACTGGCGTGAGCGTTGCGAGCAGATGAAGCGCTGGATCGCGGCGCGTCAGGCCGGTGTGAATCAGGCCCGCACAGAATTCGGTAAAAATTCCAAATGCGTCATTGCCCTGTGTGTCGAGGTCAACCGTGTGGCCGACGCATGGAAAGGCATTCCCACGGTCACGCGCAACGTGCTGCCCGGGGTTGAGGTGGACTTGATTTCCTACAGCGCTTATGACGGCATCAATTCCGGCGACCCGCTCCTGTTCTGGAAATGCCTTGCGGAAATCCAGCAATATGCGCGCACCGGCCCGCTTTTTGGTCCGGGCGCGGTGGCCGTCGGTGAATACGGCGTGGCGGAAAACGACAAGCACGGCAAGACGGATCCGGAAAAACAGACACCCGCGCGCATCCGCGAACGCTACGACCAGATGCTCGGCGTGATGTTGCTGCGGAACGTGCGTTATGCCGCGATGTGGGAGCTATACTGCAACGAATTGGATGGCGAACCTGCCGTGCCGCCGCCCAAGCCGGTGACCGATCCTGAACTCCTGCGCGGTTTCTGGCTGGTGAAACCGGACGGATCGTTGAGCGTGGCGGGAAAGTATTTTACGGAACTCTGGCAACGAGCCCCAGCCAAAGTCAAATGGCAGGTTTCCACCCAAAAGGCGTCGCGCGAGGCCAACTGAACCGGGCGCAACTTGTAACAACAATCAGCATGACAAGAATTACTATGCCGCAAAAATTTTCATCAGCCGCCAGGCACTTTTATCTTTCAATTCGACTCCTCGCGGCGGCCCTTCTGACCCTTTGTTTTCCCGTGGCTTCCCGGGTGTGGGCGGCGGAGTCGCGCCCCAATTTCCTCGTCATGGTCACCGACGACCAGCAGTGGGCCGCGTTGAGTTGCGTTCAGCGCGAGCTGGGTGCGGCCGGCCGGTTCCCGTGGTTCCAGACGCCCAACCTGGACCGCCTCGCGGCGGAAGGGGTCCGTTTTCGGAACGCTTTCGTGACGGAATCACTCTGTTCTCCGAGCCGGGCGGCGATTCTAACCGGCCAATACAATCATCTGAATGGCGTGGTGAACAACCACACGTTCTTCCCAATGACCAACGTCACCTATTCCGCGCTGATGCGGGACGCAGGATATGAGACGGCGTTTTTCGGCAAGTTCCATCACGGCACCCAGCCCGGGCCCAGGCCGGGATTTGAACTCAACTACACCTTCATCGGCCAGGGCCAATATTTTGACTGCCCGTTTGAAATCAATGGAAAATTGACTCCAACCAAAGGGTGGGTGGACGACGTGACGACCGGGTATGTTTTGGATTATTTGAAGCAGAAACGTGACAAGCCGTTTTCCATGATTATCGGTTTTAAAACACCGCATGAGCCGTGGCAGCCACCCGAGCGCACGCAGAATCTTTACACCGGCGAACTGGGTGGCTTCGTTCCCAACCTCACCACGCTGCCGATTTACCGCCAGTCGCGGGCTGATCTGCAGTATCAAACGTGGGCCGAGAACGCCATCCGCGAAGGGCGTCCCGGCGTGAAAATGAATCTGAACTATTTCCGCTGCATCAAGGCGATGGATGATGATGTCGGGCAGATTCTCAACACGCTCGATGAACTCAACCTGGCGACCAATACCGTGGTGGTGTTTACGTCCGACAATGGCGTTTATCTGGGCGCGCATTGCCTGCATGACAAGCGCTCGGTCTATGACGATTCCTTGCGAGTGCCGATGCTGTTGCGCTACCCCAAACTGATTCCCCCCGGCCAGGTGCGCGATGAGCTGGTGTTGAACATCGACATTGCCCCGACGTTGCTCGACCTGGCCAGTTTGCCGGTTCCGGCGCAAACGCAGGGCCGGAGCTGGCGTCCATTGCTCGCGGGCGAGCCAGCCGACTGGCGGAAGTCGTTTCTGGCCGAATATTTTATCGAGAGTACATATCCGAACACGCCCAACATCGTGGCGCTATGCGCGGCGAACGCGAAGTTGTCGATGTATCCGGGCCATGAAGAATGGACCGAACTCTTCGACCTGAAAAATGATCCCTATGAGACGAATAATCTCGCGAAAGATCCAGAGCACGCCCGGATGTTGGCCGAGATGAAGGCCGAATTCAGTCGTCAGGCCAGGGCGGTGAACTATTGCGTGCCGGACTACGCGGACAAGGTGGCGTTCAATCCGGACTATCCGGAGCAAAAAGCAAAGGCAAAGAATTAAAGTCCAGGCTGGGAAAAGCTTGATTCTGCTGGCGTGAACCCGGTCTGCGGCACAATTTGAACATGTCATGCAACCGGCTGTTCGCCATCCCGTCCATCGCTCCCGTTCGGCTGCCGAAAAGGGTGTGGTGGGAGCAGCCGTTGTCACCGGCGCGGCCTGGCTGCTGCTTGCCGCGCAAACAACCCTCGCCGCGGTCAACACAAACAACCCGGTTGAACTGCCGTTCGTGGAGTTTCGCGCGCTCGCTTACGGCCACCGGAACTTCAAACTGACCCCGCAACCAGTGGACAGCGGGCGCGTGCCGCCGGCCCGGAACGCGGTGCGCATTCACCGTTACAAACCGGTCAGTCTGCCGCAACAGGGCTGGCCGCTCACGGCGTCGTTCGATTTCCCTGCCGGCGCAACCCGCTGGGCCGTGCGTCTGCGCTACAAGCTGGAGGGTTATGATCCCGACTGGCGGGACCTGGACCAGTATTACATGCATCTGGTGCTGAAATTTTTGGATGACCGGAAGAATCCAATTTCCCGCGCCGAGTTCCGCACTGCGGGCCAGTCCGTGGGCTGGACCGGTGATCTGGCGGCTTCCAAGATGACGATGCGCGTTGCGCAGGCCTCGGTGCCGCCGCGGGCCTACTGGATGAGCGTGTGGATCGATTCCGGCGGTCACGACGAAACTACCGGCGTGTGGCTGTTGGACAATTTAAGCGTTGTGGAAACAGTTGGAGAAAATGCGCCCGCCCACCTGATGCTCCAGGAGGATTTCGACACGGGGCGGGACCTGGATCAACCCCAAGGTGATTTCCAGCGGTGGGTGCGGGATGGCGGTGACCTTGGCGGTGCCCAGGTCTGGCTTCGGCAGTTGCCCAAAACCAATCACTCCCTGCTGATCAGGGATGGCAATCCCCGTGATTATTCCGCCTGGCGTCTGAATGATCAGAACCTGCTGCGCGTGCAGCCGGGCCAGCAACTGACTTTGAAATGGGAGGAGGTCTTTTCGGTCGGAAGCGGACGCGGGGGACAGGTAAGTTATCCAAATCTGCCGAACGGCCACTACCAGTTGCGGGTGCAGGAGGTGGATGCGCTGGGGGCGCCCACTGGCGAGGAGGCCGTGCTGCCGCTGGTGATTGCGCCTCCCTTTTATACCAACGCCTGGTTTCAAGCCGCCGTGGTGACCACCTTGCTGGCGATCGGGCTG
>JBQCEJ010000264.1:0-6975 GCA_051960355.1 Verrucomicrobiota bacterium
AAAGCTAAAGATCGACATGATTCGCTTGATCGCTCCAAAACCCTGCGCGTCATCGAGCGCCTGGCGAAGGCGGTCCATGCGGGGATTATGCATGAACATGACGCCGTCCATGAACTGAACGCCGTTCCGTTGACAGGCGGCAATCATTTCCTGAACGTCGGCTGCGTTAAGTCCGCACGGTTTTTCGCACAGCACATGTTTGCCCGCGGCGGCGGCGCGCAAAACCCACGGTTTGCGAAGGCCTGTTGGCAGCGGGATATAGACGGCATCCACTTCGGGCGAGGCGATCAGCTCTTCATAGCTGCCCAAGGCTTTCGGCGTAGTTTCCACCGGATTTTCCAACAGGCAACGGTCGATGAAATCGCGACTGCGTTGCAGCTCACGACTGGCCACGGCGGTGACGATGGAATTGCCGCTGTCGCGAATCGCCCGACAGTTTTTTCGCGCAATACCGGCCGTGCTTAGAATGCCCCAGCGCAATTTGTTCATAGAGGTTTCAGTGGTTTGCGAGTTCACGCACCCGTTCCAAAATCACATCGGCCAGATGCGGCTCGGTGCCAACCGCCGGCGCATACCAAACAAGTTTTTCATGGCGTTCGGTGGGATTTCGCCAGGTTGGCTGACCGCTGGCCAAGCGTTCCAAGACGAATCGCTCGGGCTCGCCCAACAAGACCGGAATGTCCTCTTGCGTGTGCAGGCCGTCGCTGATGAAAAACGGAACGACGACGATGTTTCGCGTTTGCGCCATCGCGTAGCAATCGCTGATGCGCGGAGCTTCTTCCATGAAGATCGCGTGAACACCGGCGTATTCGTGGGTCGCGCGAATCAATTCTACCTGGCGCTCAATCGATTTGCGGGATTCGTCGCTTTGGCCGGTGCCGTGACCGGCGATGAACAGTGTGATGTCCTTCGGCTTGGGCGCGCGTGGGAATGGAAACCTGGAAACGACATCGCGCGCGCGCGCCAACAGCACTGAAGTCATGCTGTCGTGCGTTCCAATGGGTCGACAGTAGAACAAGGTGCGGGAATCTTGAGCGGCCACACGCGAACGCGGATCGGCGGTCAAAGTGAATCCCAGCGCCTGCGGAATCACTTCTTCACTGAAATAACCTTCGCTGACGAACAACGGCACGATGAAAATGCGTCGGGCGGCGCAACTCTTAACGACCTCGGTAATCTTTGGTTCCTGTTTCCAAAAACCTTCGCGCACTTCACTGAAGATCTGGCGGCGACGCAACTCCGCGCCATGCTGATAAGCTGGCGCGGAGGAATCGGCATTCTTGGTCGAGCCGTGTCCGACCAACACCAATGCAGCGTCTGAAAAATCCTGATGAAGCACGGGCAAATGGTTAGCTCAGGGGATTTGAAATCGCAAGTTTGGCGCGCCAGATCGACAGATTTTAAAACAGGCAGACGAAGAGCTACGCTCTTAACTGGAACGATGTAGTTGGAACGGAAGCGGGGCGCGGCATTCATGCCGCTTCAAGGTTGCTTACCGCCGGGGGCTTGAGAATTACTGTGTCAAATCACGTTGAAGCGGCCTGAGGGCCGCGCGCCGGCGGCACGAGATTCGATACAACTGCATGCTCCGGCTTAGCCCGGATAAAACTTTTGGCTCAGAAGCATGCTGAGATCGTGGAACGCCAGCGTCAGTTCGCCGTAAAGCCCGACCGCCCCGGTGTCTGAAACGTCGTTCTCAAAACGCTTCTGAACTCTCCGAAATCGCACGCTCAACGCGATGCGCTCATCAGCTTCGCCCAATTTCTCAAGGAGGCTGGCAACCTTTTGCGCCCGCCGCTTGGTTTTGCCGATGAGTCGCAGCGCGGCAGCCGATTCCGTTTTTCCGGCCTTCACGCGTTTGAGCAGCAGACACTCGAATTCGCGACAGTATTGCGGGCGCTCTTTGTAAATCTGGCAGCGACAGCCATTGAGCATCGCGCACGGCTGCTTGAATTTGGGCGTTCCGTTTTGGGCTTTGCGCGAGGGCAGAATGGCAAGGCCGAGCGTTTGCAAGCGCGCGGCATCATCCTTTGGCTGCAACTGTCCTTTGTCAAAAATGACGCCGTTGCAACAAAGACCGCATTCGAGGCAGAGCCGGTTCAAGTCGGAGATCATCGGATTCCCCATGTTATCGCAGGTATCGCGCGGTGCAACTCGCGGTTTGACCTTGCGGGCGAAACGGCAACTTTGATAGATTGCCGCCGCTTTATGGCAGCGATTGGCCGATTCCAAAAGGGAGAAGAAATCTTCTACGCCAAAGCTGTCGATGGGGAACTCTTTCGGTTGCGCGGCGATGTTTTCGGATCGCCTTCCTTCGATCGCAAGCCCACTGTTCTGAAAGGCGTCCGCACACTCACGCCCGTGGTGCCTTCCAAAATCATCGCGGTCGGTCTGAATTACGCTGATCACGCGCGGGAACTGGACAAGCCGTTGCCCAAGGAACCGCTCTTCTGGATCAAGGCCACCACGTCGCTGGTCCCGGATGGCGGGAAAATTGAAATCCCATTTTCCAATCATCGCACTGATTTCGAAGCTGAGCTGGGCATTGTCAATGGCCGGCGCGTGCGCAATGTCACCCCGGCTGCGGCGGCGCGTTACATCTTCGGCTACACCTGCGCGCAGGACATCAGCGATCGGACCATCCAAGGCAACGAGAGCCAGTGGACGCGGTGCAAATCCTTCGACACGTTTACGCCGCTCGGGCCGTATGTGGAGACAAAGATTGATCCGCATGATCTCACCATCCAGCTGTTCCAGAACGGCCAACTGCGCCAGAATTCCAACACCAATCAACTGATCTTCAATTGCTATCAGATTGTGAGCTTCGTTTCGACGAACATGACTTTGCTGCCGGGCGACGTCATCCTCACCGGCACGCCGAGCGGGGTTGGCCCGATTGAGTCCGGCGACCGTCTGGAAGTGCGGATTCAAGGACTCACGCCCTTGGTTAACACCGTGAAGTGAGCAGCTTTTGGGCGATCCGCCCGGCGCGTGAATAGCATTGGCAACCCGCCCTTCCCCCTTCACACTTCGCCCCTCAATTTATGAAGTGGACTAAAAGTTTAATTCCGACTCTCAAAGAAACGCCTGCGGACGCGGAGATCGCTTCGCACAAACTGCTGCTGCGCGCCGGCTTGATCCGAAAGCTGGCGGGCGGACTCTACACTTTCCTGCCGCTCGGCTTGCGCACCTTGCACAAGGTGGAAAAAATCATCCGTGAAGAAATGGACCGCGCCGGCGCCGTCGAAGTGCTGATGCCCGCGTTGCAACCGCCCGAAATCTGGCAGCAATCCGGCCGTTTCGAAACCGCCGCGGACGTGCTTTACAAAGTTCGCGATCGCGCCAGCAAGGAATGGCTGCTGAGTCCGACCGCCGAAGAAGTGATCACCACGCTGGCCGCCAGCGAGATCAGTTCCTATCGCCAGATGCCGATCAACTTCTACCAGGTCAGCATCAAGTTTCGCGATGAGATTCGCCCGCGCTTTGGGCTGATGCGCGCCAAGGAATTCATCATGAAGGACGCCTACAGTTTTGATGCGTCGGATGAAGGCGCGATGACCAGTTACCACAAGATGTACGACGCCTACAAACGGATCTTCAACCGTTGCGGCCTGAGGAACTTTCCAGTGGAAGCCGACACCGGCGTGATTGGCGGCAACTACTCGCACGAGTTCATGGTTCCGGCGGAGACTGGCGAGAATGAAGTCGTGTTCTGTGAAGCATGCGGCTATGCGGCCAATGTTGAAAAGGCTTCGAGCGGCATTCCCAAAACTGCCGCGCGCGAGATCGGCGCTGCGATTGAGAAATTTGCCACGCCCGGCGTGGTCACGATCGAAGCTTTGAGCAAAGCGCCGTTCAGCGTGCCGGCCAATCGCCAGATCAAAACGCTGGTTTACATTGCCGACAGCAAGCCGGTGTTGATCCTCGTTCGCGGCGACGATCAACTGAATGAAGCCAAACTGGCCGGCGTGATTGGCACCACAATTTTCCGAGCCGCTGAGCCGCAGGAAATCTTCGATGCGCTTGGCGCGCATCCCGGCAGCCTCGGCGCGGTCGGCGTGACGCAGTTTGCGGTCTATGCCGATGAACGGTTGCGCGGCGCGAACGAGATGACGACTGGCGCGAACGAAGACGGATTCCATTTCCGCAACGTCTCGATCGAACGCGACATCGTCGTTACGAAGTGGACGGATTTGCGCACCGTGAACGTCGGCGAGCCCTGCGCAAAGTGCGGCAAGCCTTTGAAGATTCGTCGCGCGATTGAAGTCGGTCACGTTTTCAAACTCGGCACGAAATACAGCGAAGCGCTCAATGCCACGTTCCTCGCCGAAGATGGCCAACGCAAACCGTGCGTGATGGGCTGTTATGGAATCGGAGTGACGCGAACCATGCAGGCGATTATCGAACAAAGCAACGACAAGGACGGCATCGTCTGGCCGGTGAGCGTCGCGCCTTACACGGTTTGCATTACGCCTTTGGGTATCGCACCGGAGAGTCCGGTGATGCAGCTGGCGGAAAAGCTCTATGCCGATCTGACCGCGAACGGCGTGGACGTGATTCTGGACGATCGCGAGGAGCGCCCCGGCGTGAAGTTCAAGGATTCCGAACTGGTTGGCTTTCCGATCCGGATTGGCATTGGCGAGAAATCGCTGGCCAAGGGTGAAGTGGAAATCAAACCGCGATCCGGCGCGATGCTGGCCGTCAAACCGGAAGAGGCGGTGCAAAAGGTCTTGGCGTTGATCCAGGAATTGACGCCGACCGCTTAACCGCCTGCGGCTTTAGGCCATTCTCAAGGGTGATTCATCGCGAGATGGATCACCCTATTTTCGTTTCATAAGTGCCCCATGCTTTGGAAGCACTGAACCCTATTTTGCGGCGGCACGCGGGACGTAAAATCAGCGTCATGAAAGTTGTAACATCACTTCTCGGACTATTTACCGCGGCTTTGCTCTGCTCACTGAACGCCTCCGCGCAGGAGGTGCTTCAGGTCAAGTTCCTGGCCAAATGCCAGACCACAAACGACTCCGGAAAAGCGATCAACGAAACGATCAACAACAAATCTATCCTGCAGGAGTACGCCGATGAGAATGGCGTTACCAACCTGAACTCGATCGATCTGGTTTATGAGGTCAATGGTGACGAACGCGGCGACGTGATTGAAATCGTGGACGCCAGCACGGGAGCCGTTTTGTCGGAGGTCTATGGATTCTTTTTCCCTGTGGATCTGCCGACGACGCCGGATGGTTCGCAGTTCACGCGCTACGCTTACTTGTACAACAGCCAGCAGTCGGTTTCCATGGGCAGCGCCTTCCTGAAGGAAAAGATCAAAAGCAACAAGCACGGCGATTCCGACCGCTCGATCACCGGCAACCTTTATTTCTATCTCACACCGCAAGGTTCCAACGGCCTGCGCCTCTGCACGGGAACGATCAATGCCGGAAAGGCATTCACGTTGAAGACGAATACTCCAGCGGGAACGAATGCCGTTCCGTCGAATCCACGGAAGCTATAGCAAAGCGGCGGTTGAGACAGGATCGAGCCGTTGACGAACGGCGGTGGCCAGAGTCGAACGGGTATAAGGCTTCTGAAGGAAACTGGCCGCGCCCTTGTTGAGAAAACCAGTGTCGAACTGATCCACCGAGTAACCGCTGGTGAACAAAACTTTCAGATCGGGTTTTTCCGCAAGGAGCGCCTGAGCCAAATCCAGCCCGGAGATGCCTTCGGGCATGACCATGTCCGTAAGCAGCAGATCGATCGAGTCCTGATGCCGCTGCCAGAGCTTGAATGCTTCTACGCCCGAGAGCGCTTCGAAGACCTGATAGCCACAATCCTGCAAAATGGTTTTGCCCATTGCCAGCACGAGCGGCTCATCTTCCACCAGAAGAACCGTTTCGGTTCCACCCAGCACCTGCGCCGTGAGCAGGTCCGATTTGCGGCTGACCAGAGCCGTCTCGGTCGTGGCCGGAAAAAAGATGTCGAACGTGGTTCCTTGACCGAACTCGCTATCGACTTCAATCCAGCCCAAGTGCTGTTTCACAATGCCGTAAACTGTCGCCAGTCCAAGGCCGGTGCCTTTGCCGGCTTCTTTGGTGGTGAAAAACGGTTCAAAGATCCGGGACAACGTGCTCGCCTTCATTCCGTGGCCCGTATCCGTCACGCGCAAGCGCAGAAAATTTCCCGGGCGCGCTTCCGGATGCGTCTCAATTTCACCTTCGTCAAAGGCCACAGGCGCGATTTCGATCGTCAGCTTGCCACCCATCGCCATGGCATCCCGCGCGTTGACGGCCAGGTTCATCACCACCTGCTCGGTCATGGCCGGATCGGCTTCGATCAACACGATTTCCAGCGGCGGTTCAAATTCCAGGGTGATGTTTTCACCCAGCAATCGCTTTAACATTTTGGACATGTTCCCCACGATTTCGCGAAGGTCGACGAGTCGGGGTTGCATCACGCTCTTGCGACTGAACATGAGTAATTGGCGGGTAAGGCTCGCAGCGCGTTCAGCGGCAAAGGAGACCGATTGCACTGAATCCCGCAGTTCCGGCGCAAGCGCAGGTCGGGTCATGAGCAGGCCGGCATGACCCTGAATAACGGTCAGCATGTTGTTGAAATCGTGCGCCACGCCCGCCGCCAGTTGGCCGACCGATTCCATTTTCTGCGACTGACGCAGTTGCGCTTCCAGGTTCAGCCGATCCGTGATGTCGGAGACGTAACAATGCACCACCTGATTGGTAATCATCGGGTGCAAGGACCACGAAAGGATGTGTCCTTCGAATCGCGATTCGATGTTCAAATGGCTGCGTCCGGTCGCCAGGCAATTCCGCGCCGCCTCGGCGATTTCCGGCGGCAGAACCGCGCGTGGATGCTGCTGGCCCAGGTATTCGGCCAGATGCAGCGCCGCATCATTGAAATAGGTGATCGTGCCATCCGGCTTCAATTCCATCGCGGGGTTGGGATTGAGCCGGGTGAAGTCCG